>DKLE01000003.1:3004-7289 GCA_002455605.1 Firmicutes bacterium UBA6648 | reverse complement strand
CATGGTTCCATTTCACAACCGTGTATTCGTTATCCGACAAATACAGAACATTTTCAAGCACTAAATAATTCATAACCTGTCTTATATGAGTAATCGAAACGTTCTTCAATGAGCCATAGAAGCTATTTTCATTCAGATTGTAACGTTTTACAATGTCTGCACTGCTTCCGTGTAAGGTCTGAGCGATGGTATTCATTCCATATGCTCTGTCACACTCTTTGATACAGCCTACAATGATCTCTGCAATTTCAGTGACATCGGCTTCCTCAAATTCCGTCATACAGTTGGAACAGTTACCGCAGTAATTACTACTTACTTCTCCGAAATAGTTTAAGATATATTCCCGCAGGCAGCCATTGGTACTGCAATAAAAAGCCATTTTCTTCAGCCTCTGCCGGTCTTGCTGCTTTATAAGCTCCAGTGTTTCCGAATCCAGTTCACCATTGTCTCTGTTATTTTCAATAAAGAATTGATTGGTTATCACATCCTGCCCTCCATAAAGCAAAATGCATTCCGCAGTCTCCCCATCTCTTCCTGCACGGCCGGCTTCCTGATAATAGCTTTCAATATTTTTTGGCATATTATAATGGAGCACATACCGAACATTGGACTTATCGATCCCCATACCGAAAGCATTGGTAGCTACCATAATCGGCTTCCTGTCATAAATAAAATCTTCTTGATTCAACTTTCGCTCTTCGTCAGAAAGCCCGGCATGATACTTGGTCACCGGAAGTCCTACAGCCTGAAGCCGATAGCATACTTCTTCTACATTTTTTCTGGTGGCACAATAAATAACACCACTCTTTTCCCAATTGTCTTCTACATATTTCTCCACAAAACCAAATTTATTCTTCGGCTTCTTTACTGCAAAATACAGATTACTTCTGTCAAAACCTGTAACAAGAAGAGTATATTCTTGCAGCTTTAGAATGCGTACAATATCTTCTCTGACCGTTTTGGTAGCTGTAGCGGTAAATGCACTTATTACAGGCTTCTGAGGCAATTTTTCAATAAAATGAACGATTTTTAAATAACTGGGTCTAAAATCTTGCCCCCATTGAGAAATGCAATGCGCTTCATCAATGCACAGCATAGAGACATTTATATGTAATGCAAAATCTAAAAATTCTTCTGATTCTAATCGTTCCGGAGCTACATACACAATTTTATAGGTACCCTCTCTTGCCAGCTGCAATGCCTTTCTGAATTGACCTGAAGTCAGAGAGCTGTTTAAATAAGCAGCTCTTATCCCTGCCTGATTCAAAGCCCCTACCTGATCCTTCATTAGAGATATAAGAGGTGATATGACTAATGTAATGCCCTCCAGCATAACGGCCGGAACCTGGTAGCAAATGGATTTGCCTGCACCTGTAGGCATTACCCCCACCGTATCCTTTCCCTGCATTATACTGTCTATCAATTCTTCCTGCCCTTTTCGGAACGTACTATATCCAAAATATTTTTTTAATATTTCTTGCTTTGTCATAAATTTCTAACCTTTTTCCGTTTTAACCTTATGAATATTCTTCCATCTTTCTCAAATTATTATTTTTCTATTATAACATAATATGAAAATAAATTTATGCAATTTACCAATATTAGCTGCCTCCTCCATAATTTCATAAAACTCTAAACAATAACTTTCAAAATTTTATTGAATTTTTTTGTTTTATCTTATATACTTTTACCAGAACATTTGTTCTGAATTTCTAATTATAATGAATAGGTGCAAAAATGATTTACATAAACGGATTTGAAATTTCTAATAAAAAAATACCTCATTCCAATGCATATCCATACAATGTATTTGAACATAAAGAATGTGGCTATATCCATTTTGATTCCATTACCATATTGTATGGAAATAACGCTTCCGGGAAATCAACCCTGTTAAATATTGTGGCCAATAAATTGAAATTAAAAGGTTCAGAAACCATTCGGGGCTGTTTAAAATACTTTCATCAATTTATAGATGAATGTGATTTTACTTTTGCAGAAAATGAATCAGTGAAAAGCTTTCAAGCCATATCCCCTAAAAGCAGATATATCAAAAGTGAAGATATCATGTATGAGGTTAAAAAAATACAGCAAGATGCCGTATTAAAGCAGGGTCACCTGTATCAGAAGGCATTGGAGGGAATGTCTCAGCACAAGCGGGAACAGTATGAAAATTCTTGGGAGTGTGAAAAGCGTCTGGATGAAATCCGTTTTTCTCTAGAAAAGTATTCCAATGGAGAAGCAACACTGCAAGTCTTAGAAGACAGCATTTATCCAGATTCTTTGTATTTGCTGGACGAACCCGAAATGTCACTTTCCCCTCAGAATCAAGTTCTTTTAGCAAAAAAAATAAATGAGTGGTCAAGATACCTTTCCTGTCAGTTTATCATTGCCACTCACTCTCCGTTTTTGCTTGGAACTCTCCAAGCAAAAATCTACAATTTAGATACAAAAGACTTTCAAGTCTGCTCTTGGAGCGAACTTGAAAATGTAAAATTTTTTTATGACTTTTTTAAAAAGAATGAATCTGAATTTACAGATTAATTATTAAAAAATAAATTATTCGTTAGCTTCCGTATAGGTTATACTCTGAATACTATATCCATATACGGAATTGGGATTTTTTACAACCTCTACTTCTTCTGTTCCGTAAGCCGGCTTTCCTTTCTCTGCGGGATCGCTTAATTCTATACTAATGGTGGCAGACATAGTTGGATCAGCCGCACTGCTTGCTTTGCTTAAAGTAATCTCTTTTACTGTAAAATAAGTGAAAGGTATATCCAAAACAGGAATCTTATATTCACTTGTTTCACTGTCCAAGGTAGTTGAAAATTCTTCCGGTAAATCGGGGACCGGTAATTTAAAATCAGTAAAACAGGAAATAAAATATTTTGCTACCATATCCAGGTTCATGGTAACATAGCTTTCTGTTTTATTGGTTGTGTCCACCCCATAAGCAGCGATTAACCCTTGAATAATGTGCCACTGATAGTCACTGTTTTCATTTCCTGCTACGATCACTGTACCCATATCCGGTCTGACTGCTCTTGCCGCAGACATCAGCATTGGCTCCATATTTTTTATGGCCTTTCGTGCATCCCCATTAAAGTAACGATCCTTGCTTTCGTCAATCTGGATATCCTCCGATATAGCTAAATCATAAATAGATGGCTGCGTCCTGACCTTTTCAGTATTTAGCTTTGATGCTTCCACATCTCCGCCCGAATTTAATACCATACCCCCGCAGGCGGCCATGGAACAGCCCAACGCCAATACCAACAACATCAATGTTACAATCTTTTTCTTCATCTCATACCCCTTTTCTTGATTATTTGGCTTTTACATAAACCGTACTGCTGGCGTCACTCCATGATAAATCATAACCAAATGCCTCCAGTACTGCCCTTGCCGGCAAATATGTTCTGCCATCCTTCATAACTGCCTCCGTATCCATATTGACACGCATTCCGTTAACAGTAATAAAACTATCCCCTATAGCTGCTTTTACTGTAACATTTTTTCCGGCAGGATATTCATTGGTAGCCGGAAAGGTTTTCACCGCAGTTACGGTCTTGGAAGCATTATCCCATGTAATTTCCGCACCTACTGATTCCAACAGTTTTCTCATAGGAATCATCGTTCTGTGATTGTTATCCAAAAACGGTATTCCCAATCCCAATTTTTTGCTGAATTCTAAAATATGATTATTTAAGACCACTGTAACGTAATTGTTCTTATCCACGCCTGAAAGTCCTTCTGCATTTACTACCGTGTCATACATCTCCGAAACAGCACTGTATTTTCCTAATTCTTGGTCACGCCAGTCAACATCTTCATTTACATCGAAAAACATTACTCCTCCGGCTTTTTTAAGTGCTATAGTGGTCTTTTCCCTCAGGGTATTCAGTCCATTATAATAAGATAGATTGGGACTTGTACGGGCATAATCCTGATAAGCATTGGCCGCATTCAGTTTTACTAAGTCACGGTATTGCATCCAGCTGGGTCTTGCATAAAGAGGCATACCCAATACTATATTTTCTGCCGGCACTCCTCTGTTCAGCCAATAGTTTATAGAAGTAGTACCAAACCATAAAGGGCTGTGATCTTCATTGTTCATATCATAGCCCATGACATTTATAAATTCAAAAGAGGCCAGACATTTATCGGTCATCAGCTTGGAAACTTCAGGCCCTGCAGTAGTAGACCAGGCGCCGTTCACTGCGGCTGTGAGATTTTTTCCCTTTTGCTGTAATGCTTTCGACAGCTCTACCACCAATTTTTC
>DKLE01000003.1:0-2951 GCA_002455605.1 Firmicutes bacterium UBA6648 | reverse complement strand
TCTACCACCAATTTTTCGTAGCTGCGGATTGTATTGGCGTTTGGATGCTCCCAATCAATCTCAACACCGTCTAAATTGTTTTGTATGGTGAAATTCACCACATTGTCTATAAGCTTTGCCCTTAAGCTATTATCAGCGGCTACTTTCTCGAAAACACCTGCAAGGGGTATTCCTTCATAGGACCACCCTCCCAGCGCAATATATACCTTGCAACCATCCTTATGAGCTTTAGTCACCACCGCTTCCAGCTGCTCCGGCTTATTCAGCGGCTTAACCGTTCCATCCTGATTCGGAATAAGAAATGCATACATGATATGAGTCAGCTTATCGGTCTGTAGTTTTTCCACCGATTCATTGAACAAATCCCCCGAATAGTACCCTATTAGTTTAACGTCATCCGCCCGATTCCTTTCTTCTGCTAATCCTCCAATTGGTACTCCCAGTACTAGGACGGCGATTATAAGCAATAAAAGAATTTTCTCCTTGACTGAATAAAACATTGTTGGTTTTCTCCTTTCACACATACCCATTAAGAATAAATTTGGGCTCACCGGTTTCACTGAAATAAAAAGTTATATTGTTAAACAAATCCTCCTGGCTGCTTAAATACTTAACTTTATCCGGATATTGCGCTTTAAAATAATTTTCTATCTGTTCCTCTGCATAGCCGAGTCTGTATATTGCTGCTTCTTCCGATAATCTAGCCCCGCAGGTTGTATCGTAGTAATAGGAGTGAACCGCTCTTTCACTTCCCGAGCCTAAGGCCGAAGAATAATCGGTAAAAATGTTCAAAACAGCCACTTTTCCCAAATTACTGATACTGTAATTAATATTAACCCAAGGATAAGTAAATCCGCTTTCCATAGGGGGCTCATATTGTTTCTTTTGTGAATACTCTATTATTTTGTCAAAATCTGATTGAATCAGCGCATTTAAATTATCACTGCCGTTCACTGAACTTTTTACCTTAGGAATAATCACGTCGTATTTCATCACATTGGTTTCATCTATATGATCGTCAATAAAAGACTCCACTTCCAAGGGATATGCCGCTGCCTCCTTCTCAAAGGGCTTATAGTCAAAACCGGTACCCATTTCAATTGCAGCAACCCTGCCCTGTTCCATATAGAATGCTATGTAATTCAACGTATCATCATGGGCTGAAAATCCAAAACAGGTCCATTCATCTCCCTTTTCCAGGAGTTTTTGTTCTTCCGCAAAGCTTCCAAACCACTCTCCTCCAAAGGCTTTACTGGAGAACCTTAAATTATCCGCACCATAGGCCTTAAACAGTTCGTCTTCTGTTGCTCCCACACGGATGCCCCTGAAGGTCACGGCTTCTGTGTCCGTAGTTGCCATCCTTAAAATCGGCTCATAGTGCTTTTCAAAATAGCAATAGGTTTCTGCACAAAAGCCTTCTGCTCTCCAGATTTTTCGATAATTAGTAAAGCCCTGCATGAAATCTCCGGAAGCTTCTTTGGTTGCTTGAGCCTCTTTCATCGGAAATCCGCCTCTATCATTGTCACCAATACTTATCATCTTATTGTTAATTTTCAAAGTATATTCATCTTCAGTAGCAACAGGATTGAGCTGTTCATATCGGTATTCTATAAAGGCCTTAAAATCCAAATCTCCCTTCTCTGTTTTCGGTAAGTCCTTTTCCCTTATCCATGAGAATTCGTATAGCTGTTTGCCATCATTATAAGCAGAAATGTAAAGGCTGCCGATATTGGAATTTTTCACAAGCCATCCCTCTTTGTCGTAGGTAAATTTTATTTGATCCCTTTTCTCTATTGCTTTGGCCTGCTCTTGATTTTTCAGCTTTAGCCGAACTTGAATCCCATAAAAATCAAAAGTTCCCCCTTTGCTGTAAGGCACCTGCTCTGCAAGCTTTATATCACTTATCTCATATTCATCAATTGCCAGTCCCATTTCCTGATAAGTAGATATCAGCTTTTCTTTTACAAGCTTTTCTGCCTGTGCAGTAATAAGCTTTTCATCTTCTGTGCTGTCTTTTTTGTCGCTGTCCCCGCAGGCTCCCAGAAGGGTAACTATTACTGCAAACAATAAAAACCCGAATAATCTCTTTTTCATCAAATTTCTCCCTGTTTCCTCAAAATGCACTTTTGTTCCCATTATTTTTCTATTTTATAATTATCCAATAGGTTTATCAATGGATTTGCTAAATTGTAACAAAAATGTAGAAAAGCAGGTTTGCACCTGCTTAAAGCCATGGAATTAAATCATGCTGTTAAAAATGTGAGATAAAACGGGCAATTCAAAGGGAACAAAAAAGGTCAGAATAACACCGGTTATCAGTGCCACCAGCCCCAGCTCCGCTCCCACAAATTTAGTTACCGGAACCAGCATGGTATCCATGTTTCCTGCGGCACCTCCTGCTATTGGGCTTCCCTTGCTGATTTTAATTAAAATGGGAAGAAAAATAACAGTAAAAAATTCGCGCATAACATTTACCATAAACCCATAAGTACCTACTTCTATACCATATACCTGTGTCATATAGGCTCCTGTGATGCTATAGTAGCTCATACCTCCTGCCGAAAGCACAGAAACATGTATGGGCAGCCCCAGAACAAGACCGGACAAAAGCCCTCCAAGCAAGCTTCCGGCAAAGATCGCCAAGGATATGTAAAGAATCTTAAATCCAAGTATTTTTATGTATCCAAATACCTTTCGATTTGTTCCAAGACTGATTCCTACGCCTGTATATAAGATAATCAAAGAGCCGTATAAACAGTAATCTAAATAGTCGGAAAAATTCTCATGCAATAGAAAATATCCAATTATTACTCCCGCAATGATGCTGATGGGCATGATCCAAACCAGCGGAGACCCCTTTTTTTCTTCCTCTTCCTGTATATCCACTTCTCTGCTGACGTCTATTTTTTCTTGATACAATTTTTCTTGTAAGGCTGAAAGAGGCAGCACTG
>DKLE01000104.1 GCA_002455605.1 Firmicutes bacterium UBA6648 | reverse complement strand
CAATATATAAATCAGCATTTTCTAAAGAAAACTTAGGCAAAATAAAGCCTTTCAGCAATACGGAGCTGTCAGCTAAAGCAGTATAAATTTTAGTTATCTGGTCAGGATGTCGAACTCGAATAAATAGATTGGGTAAATAAGAAAACAGGGAACGATTATTAAATATAGAAGAGAATAACTTAACTATATTCTTCTCACCGATTTCAACTGCCGAATCGTCAATTGATGCTTCAAGGCATAAAGCAAGAGAGTACTTATTACCAAAAGCACCGCTGATAAGTTTATCATAAATATAGTTGTTCGTCGCCGGCGTATATAAAAGTGCGCCTACCGAATAAGCTTCGATAACAGCGGGATCAAAATCAGAAATCAATTGTTTTATTATAGAGTACTCATCAGACATAGTTGGCTCCTTTTATATTATAATTTTTAGATAAACTCTATTATACCATTAATAATTTTAAATGTAAAATTATAGAATATTGTGTCGGATTTACTTAATTAAGTACAATATAATGCTAGTTATTAAAAGCACTGTGTAGTATAATGTAAAATATTGGGGAAATTTTGGAGGCTATGAGTTTGGAGTTAAAAATCAATTTAAACCGCATTAAAATAGAGTCTTTAGAAGAATTTGAAAAGTATGGAGCTGGATACAACAATTTAGAGAAGGAGTCTGTTTTTATTATTCAGAATGGAACAAATAATGCAGAAAAACTGATTGAAGCGATCAAGAAAATAGATATTTCACTTACGGATCATGGAGAACCTTCTAGATTAGGATATTATAGAACCCATCTATTGGATAGCTTTATTGAAGCAGAGGATCGGGAATTATATTTATCTATGTATAATGATTGGAAAAAGTGCATAGATGAGGGCTTAAGCTTACAGATAAAACTCCCTTTTACATTTGAAAATAGCTTATGGGATGCGGCTTTTAAGTGTGCTTTTCTTCAGCTATCAAAGGAATATTCGGATAAAATGAAAACAGAGATGAAGCTGAGGAACTTTATGGTTATTATGTTTAACTGGATAAAGCTTTACTTCCCTAAGGTTTTTCTTTGTACCAGAACTTTATCTCAATTTCCTAAATTGGTTTATGTGGGAATTGTCAGGACAAATGAATTTTTATTTTTTCGATTAATGGCTTTATGCGGATGTGATGTTTTCTGCATCAATCCTTATAAGAAATCGGAGATTAAATGGGATAATATTTCTGATATTGCTCAGGTAATTAATGAAAATGAGCCAGTGACGCTGAAGATTCCTGAATATGACAGAGAAAAAATAATACAAGAATATGAGAAGAAAGAGCATCAAAAAGAATCTTCTGCGGGAGTCAGCTCCAGCAGAGAACTTCTTAATGATACATCCAGGACAGAGCAAACTGCTTTATCCTATGAAACCTTGGCTAATTTAGCATCATCTATTGTTATGATTAATGTGTTAAATGAAAATGGTGAATCTTTTGCAACTGGTTCCGGTGTATTGGTTAATGACAATGGTTATATTCTGACCAATTATCATGTGGTTGCCGGAGGATATAGCTTTGCGGTACGATTGGAAGAGGAAGAGGACAAATACTATACGGGAGAATTGGTAAAGTATCATTCATCCAATGATTTGGCTTTGATGAGAATCCAAGGTTCAGAAAGAAAGGCTATCCCTGTTTATACAGGAATCCCTTTAGTAAGAGGACAACAGGTAGTTGCAATAGGCAGCCCGTTGGGCCTGTTTAACACGGTATCTGACGGCATAATTGCAGGATTCAGAAAGTTCGAGGAGCTTTCTATGATTCAATTTACAGCCCCTATATCTCATGGTAGTTCAGGGGGAGCTTTATTGAATTTATTCGGACAGTTAATCGGTATTGTTACAGCTGGGTTTGACGATGGACAAAATCTGAACTTAGCTGTTGATTATGAGACTGTAACTAAATTTCTCCGTGGGTTTATTTAAAAAACATAGCAAGTTATGACAAATAATTTGAAAAATATTGAAATTATAACAAAATCGTGGTATTATTTTTTTAATTTAGTAATTAAGCAGGATGCATCGTGAATGGCACTTTGATCTTGTTTTTATACACATAGATAAGTTAAATGTGAATTTTAGATAGGGCTGGTAATATGTTTGAGCGAATAAAGTTAAATGCTTTAGAAGACTATTTTGTTCCCTGTTCGGGGCGAAATAAAAAGGGCGTATTCTTTTGCCGTTTAACGAGATATAGTGAAGAAATACATAAGATTATCTGTAGATATCTTGAAGCTACACGAAAAAAGGGTGTTTGCATTCAACGGAAAATAGATAATCCAGATGAAAAACAATTGAGCTATTATGAGGAAATAATGGGGAGAGATTTTCAGTTAAACCCTAATTATTTTATGGTTTCTTTAAAGAAATGGCTGCCGAGAATTCAAGAAAATCAAAGGCAGATTATTGCTGAAAGCTTTTATGATATCCTCCTGGAGATAGCCAGACAAGGAAAAACAAAGGATATACAGGAAAATGTATATATAAAATTTATGTGTTGGCTATATTACCGATTTGAACCAATTCTACATGAATCGGGCAATGGAGATTTACCTAAGATTTTGTTCGAAGGTTATTTAAATAATTATGAATTAAAGATGATGACAATTTTGTCAAAAATAGGATGTGACATTTTAGTTTTGGAATATGAAGGGGATGAGAATTACTTGAAAGTTGATCCGGATTCTTCGTATTCACAATTATTAAGAATGGAAGGAACTTCTTTTCCGGCGGACTATTCTGTTCTGGAACTACAAAAACAGCTGGCAAACAAAAGAACGGAAGCAGAACGGAAGAATTTCAGAACGGAAAAGATTATTAATACAAATACTTGGATAAAGGGAGAGCCTCTTATGGATACCTTGACACTACAATCCCAAAGAGGAGATGATCCAAGATTTTTTTATAATTTGTATACAGGTATTTATGGAGTTGAAGACTGCCATTCCTATTATTCAGATTTATTAAAATGGAAAATGAAAGCGGAAGCCTTTGGTAAAAAAATAGTTCTTATAGAAGAAAAAATTCCGCCGCCATCCTTTGAAGAAATTGGAGCAGTCAAGAGAAAAAATTATAATTCTGCTAATGTCATGATGAATGATCTGGTAATGCAGATACGTTGTGAAAACAGAAAATTTCAGACGTATTGCCAAAATGCATTTTTAGAAACCTTTCTAGAAATGCCGGATATTTCTGTGCAGGAATTATTAAATGCAGCGGTGGTGCAGCTTTGTTGGATAAACCGCTATGGGAACCAGCTAATTGGAAGCCCAGAGGAAGGGTCTATTTTTCTGTTTTACGGTGAAGCAAAAGGCAAGAATGAGGAATGTTTTTTTCGAATATTAGAGAAGCTTCCCATTGATAGCCTTATAATCAATCCGGAAGGAAGCCCTCAACAACAAGGCATCCAAAGCAATCTATTTTTTGCTAAGAAATATGATAACGTTGTAAAGAGAGAAAAATTTCCGGTAGATTTAAGTTGTATACAATTTGGTACGGTGGCCTATCAGGCAGAGCAGGATTTAAACAATATTCTATATCAAGACACAGGTATTTACAGAAGTCAGCAGTTTAAAACAGCCATTCCTGTTTCGCTGCAAATAACTTATGAAGAAATTGCAATTTTATGGAATCAGGAGGCAAAGTACAGGCCCAATTTTGAAGTCTTTGATGACAAAGTGATGGTTCCTGTAATTTTTTCAAAAGTATCTGGGATACCAGCAAATATCGATACATATTGGGATACAATCGGTGAACTGCTTTCGGAGGAAGTTATTGTAATTCAGGAGTTTCCGTATGCCAAGTCTGGAAACAATCCGTTTAAGGATAAAGCTTATACCTTTTTACAGAATGGCAGACTGAAAAAAGATCAAATAAAAAATTATTCAACATATCCGTTTTCTTTTATTAGAGAACCAATGCAGGATTACATGCTAAATAAATTACAGGAAATGATAGACAGTAAAATCATAAGGGGGACCTGCACAAATGGAATGGAAAACCTGATTACAGCAACTGTTTTAAACATGGATAAAACGTTGTTACGATTGATTCAGAAGTATGATTTTACGAAGCAAATTCCTAAAGTAATTCTTGTTCATACGAAAGAAAGCAGTGGTTCTGCGGAAGACAGTATATTGTTAGCTTATCTTAATTTGATAGGTTTTGATATAGTAATGTTCGTGCCGACTGGATACACCACCGTGGAAAGGTTTTACACCAGACCGATATTTGTGGAGCATCAGGTGGGTGAGTATAAGTATGATTTGGAGATTCCGGATTTTGATGGAATAACAAAAAAAAGATTTGGGTTTGCAAGTAGATTATTTAGGAGAGGAAGGTAGTAAAATTGGGGATTAACTTAAAGAGTTCAGATACAGTTCAGGCAGCTGTTAATGGTAGTTTGCAGAATGAGCTGGAAACCGTAGAAAGCTATAATATTCAAGCCGACAGAGAAAGGATGACACAGGAACTAGTAAACTCTCAGGAAGTGGATGGCTTGGTAAGTAACATTAATGTTTATGAAGGGGATACCATTGTTACTTTCGGTGCAGATGTTGCAGAAGAGATTTCTCGCTGTTCAGATGTTATTTTAAACAGCATGAATATGAGCCAGATTAACGAATCAGGGGAAATGCTTGCCCTGCTGGCGAAGATTATGGATAAATTTGATATCGAAGAGATCAAGGATAATCCGGGCTTTTTCAGCAAGATTTTTGGAAATCTGAAAAAGCAGCTGGATAAGATTTTAGAAAAATACCATACGATGGGGGAAGAGGTAGACAAAATTTATGTTAAGCTGAAACAGTATGAAGCGGAAATAAAGCAGTCGAATAGAAAACTGGAAGACATGTTTCAGACGAATGTTAACTATTATCATCAGCTTGTAAAATACATATTGGCAGGAGAACAGGGTATTAGTGAAATTGAGGTTTATATTACGGAAAGACAGCAGCAGCTGGAGCAAACCGGAGATAATTCCATACAGTTTGAGCTGACAACCTTGGAACAGGCAAAAATGATGCTGGAACAGAGAACACAGGACTTAAGAATTGCAGAAAATATTGCACTTCAATCCATTCCTATGATAAAAACCATGCAATTCAGCAATATGAATCTGGTTCGTAAGATTAATTCCGCATTTATTATTACCTTACCAGTGTTTAAACAGGCATTATCTCAGGCTATTTTGTTAAAAAGGCAAAGAATTCAAGCTGAAGCAATGGCGGCATTGGATGAAAAAACAAATGAAATGCTGATTAGAAATGCACAAAATACGGCAATGCAGTCAAAAATGACTGCTCAGTTAGCATCAGGAAGTTCTATTAAAATTGAAACCTTAGAGACCACATGGAGAACCATTGTAAACGGGATTGAAGAAACAAGACAGATTCAGGAAAATGCAAGAAAGCAGCGGGAAGAAGATCAAGTACGCCTGAATCAGATCAAAAGTGAATTTGATAAAATGTTTAATATAAAAGGTCAAATGAAAAATTAGTATTGAGGAGGAGAAAATTATGCCGATTAGTTTAGAAAAAGGACAGAAAGTGGATCTTACAAAGGGAAATCCTGGGTTAGTAAAAATTATGGTAGGCCTGGGATGGGATACCAACAAGTACGATGGAGGATCTGATTTTGATTTAGATGCTGCAGCTTTTCTTTTGTCTGCACAGGGAAAGGTATCTGCTGACGCTGACTTTGTATTTTATAGCAACCTAAAGCACGGAAGCGGTGCTGTTGAACATTTGGGTGACAATTTAACGGGCGAAGGAGATGGGGATGATGAACAGATCATGGTAGATTTATCTAAAATCCCTGCCAATATAGAAAAAATTGCTTTTACAGTAACAATTTATGACGCAGAGAGCAGACGGCAGAATTTCGGACAGGTGTCCAATGCTTTTATTAGAATTGTTAATGAATCAAATAACGAAGAACTTATCCGATATGATTTGGGAGAAGATTTCTCCATTGAAACAGCAGTTGCTGTCGGCGAATTATATAAATATAACGGAGAATGGAAATTCAATGCAATTGGTAGTGGTTTCCAGGGTGGACTAGCTGCCCTGTGCAGAAATTACGGAGTAAATGTTGGATAGGAGGCTGCAAAGTGGGAGTTTGTTTACAAAAAGGCCAGAAAGTCAGTATAACAAAAGATAGCAATGGGCTAAACAAATTATTGGTGGGTATTGGCTGGGATATTAACCAGTTTGATACCGGGGGAGATTTTGATTTGGACTCGGAAGCATTTTTGGTGGGAAGCAGCGGTAAAATCACAAGGCAGGAAGACTTTATTTTTTTCGGCAACCTTACACATCCCAGCGGTTGTATAGAGCATTGCGGAGATAATCGAACCGGAGCAGGGGAAGGAGACGATGAGACTATCAGCATTGATTTGTCAAAGGTACCTTCTGATATTAGTAAAATTGTGTTTACTGTTACTATTTATGATGCAGAAAGCAGACGGCAGAATTTCGGTCAAATCAATAACGCTTTTGTAAGAGTTATTGATGAATTAAAAAACGAAGAAATACTGCGCTATGATCTAGGGGAGGACTTCTCCATTGAGACGGCAGCTGTCTTTGGTGAATTATATAAGAATAATAATGAATGGAAGTTCAATGCTATTGGCAGCGGTTATCAAGGCGGGCTAGCTGCAA
>DKLE01000036.1 GCA_002455605.1 Firmicutes bacterium UBA6648 | reverse complement strand
TTATTAAAATTGTAAAACTAGGAGATATATCGAGTATTACAACAGGTCAAGTAATTAAAAGAAAAGAAGCTCCACCAGGTGATGTGGATGCAATTCAATATCGTATTCTTACTTTAAAGAGCTTTGATGAAGACGGTTATCTAGTGAAAGAAGAACTTGATTCCTTTAAAGCAAGTGAAAAAATTGAAAGTAAATATATTACTTCAAAAGGTGATATTGTTGTTCGACTCAGTATGCCTTTTACATCAATTACAATAGATGAAGCAAGTGAAGGGATATTGATACCATCTCTTTTCGTAGTAATAAGAATTAATAGTAATGATATTTTACCATCTTATTTAAGCTTGTATCTCAATAGCAATAAAATGAAAAAGCAATATATGAGAGAAGCAAGAGGTACTGCAATTCAAATTCTTAAAACATCTGCTTTTAAAGAATTTGAGATTATGCTTCCGGATATGAGTATGCAGGAACAAACTGTGGCTCTTAATGAATTGATGATGAGAGAAAAAAGATTACTTCAATTATTAATTAAAGAAAACAATAAAAGAAATCAAATCATATTAGAGAATATGATTACTGGAGGTTTAAATCATGGAGATTAAAATGCTAACTCAGGAAGAAATAAATGGAACTCTATGGAGAGCGTGTGATACATTTAGAGGTAAAATAGATTCAGCTATCTATAAGGACTACATTTTAGTTATGCTGTTTATAAAGTATGTTAGTGATATATATAAAGAACGTAGGCAAGAAATGATGGAAAAGTATAATAATGATGTAGAAATGGTAGAAAGACAAATGCGCTATGAGAGATTTGTTTTGAATGAAAGATCTACATTTGATTATATTTATGATAAAAGAAACCAGCCAAAGATTGGTGAGATCATTAATATAGCCTTAGAACAAGTGGAAGAAGAGAACAAGACAAAGTTAAGAGGTGTGTTTAAAAATATAGACTTTAATTCAGAAGCTGTTCTTGGTAGTACAAAAGAGCGAAATACAATGCTGAAAAATCTACTTGAGGACTTTAAAGACCTTGACCTTAGACCATCAAGGCTCAAAGGTGATGACGTTATAGGAAACGCCTATGAATATTTGATAGGAAATTTTGCTTCAGATGCTGGAAAAAAGGGTGGAGAGTTCTTTACCCCAGCTGAGGTATCAGAGCTTTTAGCAAGATTAGTAAAACCTCAAGAAAATGATAGAATCTATGATCCTACTTGTGGTTCTGGATCATTATTGATTAAAGCATTTAATAAAGTTCCTAATGGGAAAGCTCAAATCTATGGACAAGAAAGAAATGGCCAAACGCATTCACTTTGTCGCATGAATATGTTCTTGCATAATATTGATGATGCGAAAATCGAATGGGGTGACACATTAGCTAATCCGAAGCATTTAGAAAACGATAAGTTGATGAAGTTTCAAGTCATTGTAGCAAATCCACCTTTTTCGCTTGATAAATGGGCATCTGGTTTTGCTGGGGAAGATAGTGATAAGAATTTCAACATGGAAGCCTCACTAGATCCATATAAGCGCTTTTCCTGGGGAGTACCACCAAAATCAAAAGGAGATTATGCTTTCGTTCTTCATATGCTTCACTCATTAGCAGAAGATGGAAGAATGGGTGTTGTATTGCCTCATGGGGTACTATTTAGAGGGGCAAGTGAAGAAAAGATTAGAAAGAAAATCATCGATATGAATCTTTTAGATGCTGTAATTGGACTTCCCGCAAATCTATTCTTCGGTACTGGTATTCCTGCATGCATTTTAGTATTTAAGCAGAACAGAAACAGAAAAGATATTCTATTTATAGATGCATCTGGTGATGACTACTATGAAAAGGGTAAGAACCAGAATAAATTGCGTGAAGAAGATATACAGAGAATTGTTGATGCATATGAAAATTATGAAGATGTTGAAAAGTTCGCTTATGTTGCATCTCTTGATGAAGTAAAAGAGAATGATTACAACCTAAATATCCCAAGATATGTTGATACTTTTGAAGAAGAAGAGTTAGTGGATATGGAAGAAGTAGCTAAAAATATAGCGAGTATTAAGGAAGAACTTGAAGAGATTAAAGCACAGATGGATAACTATCTTAAAGAACTTGGATATTAAGGGGGTGTGTATTCGTGAATGACAAGATGAATAATACAGAAAAACAAGCATTAGTTGATTGGAATAGTCTGAGTTTAGGGAAACTAACACTTTCATCTGATTACGGCACTTCTAAGAAAACAAATGATAACACTGGCATTCCTGTATTGCGAATGGGAAATATGAAAGACGGCAAAATTGTTCTTGATAATCTTGTTTTTCTTGAATTAGAAAACAGTGAATTTCAAAGACTTAAATTATATCCAGGTGATATCCTGATTAATAGAACTAATAGTGCAGATTTAGTTGGTAAAGTATCGATTTTTGATTTAGATGGGGACTACGTGTGTGCATCATATATTGTGAGATTTAAAATTAATCAAGAAATTATTAATCCTTATTATCTTAATTATTATATGAATATGTCAGATTCCCAAAACAGAATTAAGACAATTGCAACTCAAGCAATACAACAAGCTAATATCAATCCTACAACTTTGAAAAAATCATTTATAGTCAAATTTCCAAAATCAAAGCATGAACAAGATAAAATAGTCAAAATTATTTCAACTTGGGACAAAGCTATCGAATTGAAAGAAAAGCTAATCGATGAAAAGAAAAAACAAAAGGCGGGGCTGATGCAAAAATTACTTACTGGAAATGTGAGATTTACTGGATTTAATGATGCATGGGAAGAAGTGAAGTTTGGCAAGGTATTCAAGTTTTTAAATAAAGAACGTGTTAGTGAGCCGCAGAATTATAAGTTGCTAACTGTAAAACTCCATTTAAAAGGTATTGAAGCAACTGAAAAATATCCAAATGACACAAAGAATGGTAGGCCATATTATTTGAGAGAACCAAATGAAATATTAATTGGACGCCAGAATTATCATAACGGTGGAATAGGAATTGTACCAAGTAATATGAAAAATTACATTGCATCAAATGCAATAAGTAGTTTAACAACAATTAAAGGTGATTTAATGTTTTTATTTTACTATATTTCAAATGTTGACTTTTATAAAAGGGTCGGACATATGATAGGTGGTACAGGACAAAAGGAAATATCTGAAACAACTATGAAAAATCTGGTTTTACGTATTCCTAAATCATTAGAGGAGCAGAAAAAAATTGGAGAAGTTCTTAAAACAGCCGATAATGAAATAGATTTATTAGAAAAAGAACTAGAAAGTCTAAAGCAACAAAAGAAAGGCTTAATGCAACTTCTATTAACAGGCATAATAAGAGTGAATACCCAAGAAAATGAAAAGAGGTGATACTGTGCGTAGAGCGGAAGCATACGATGAAATGAACATATCTCAAATCCCTGCTTTGGAGGTATTAAATAAAATAGGGTATACCATCATTTCGCCCGAAAAAGCAGAGCAGATGCGAGGGAATCTGTATAATGTTGTTCTTAAAGATATTTTGTACGAACGATTAACAGCCATTAATAGCTTTGATTTTAAGGGTTGCACATATAAGTTTTCAGAAAAGAATATTCAGCAGGCAATACTTGATATTGAAGAAGCGTTAACAGATGGTTTAATTAAAACCAATGAGAAGATTTATGACTCATTAATTTTAGGCCGGAGCTATCCAGAAAGTCTTTCTGAAATGGATGGTACGAAGTCCTTTAATCTGAACTATATTGATTGGGAAAATCCTGAGAACAATGTTTTCCATGTGGTGGAAGAATTTTCGGTGGAACGAGAGGATGGACAAGGTACTGTACGTCCTGACATTGTTACTTTTATTAACGGCATTCCATTTGGGGTGATTGAATGTAAGAAAGCAAGTATCTCTATCTCTCAGGGAATTAGCCAAATGCTTAGAAATCAGGGAAAAGAATATATTCCACAGCTATTCAAATTTGTTCAGATTGTCATGGTTACAAACAAGAATGAAACCCAGTATGCCACTACTGGAACACCTAAAAAGTTTTGGTCATTATGGAAAGAAGATAAGGAGTCTATTGAGTATAAGTGGTTTGAAGAAACACTAGCAGAGACTGTTACTTGTAGAATACCAACGGTGCAGGATAAAAATATTATTTCCCTGTTTCATCCAAAAAGAGTTATAGAAATTATACGTTTTTTCACATTGTATGATAAAAATATAAAAAAGATAGCAAGATACCAACAGTATTTCGCTATCAAAGAAATCATTAGAACCATTGTAGAAACCGATAGGAATGGTAACCGCCAATCAGGTGTTATTTGGCATACTCAAGGTTCAGGTAAGTCCCTAACTATGGTGATGCTTTCAAGGTACATTTTATCTCAGTTTGCTGATATTCATCCCCAGGTGTTGGTCATTACAGACCGAATCGAACTAGATAGCCAGATACATCAAACCTTTAATCATTCGAGACTGAGAGCCGAAAGAGCCATAAGCGGGAGGCATCTTGTAGAGCTGATTAACAATAACGGAGCAGATATTATTACATCTTTGGTACATAAGTTTGATACTGCTTCAAAGCATCAGAAACCTGTAAAGTCAAAAAATATATTTGTATTAATTGATGAATCTCATAGGACCCAATATGGAGAACTAAATATCAAAATGAAGAAAGTATTCCCGAATGCCTGTTATTTAGGGTTTACAGGTACACCTTTGATGAAAAAAGATAAGAGTACCATGAAGAAGTTCGGTGGACGTATGATTCACAAGTACACTATTAAAGATGGTGTTGAAGATGGTGCCATTGTGCCACTGCTCTACGAAGGAAGACTTGTTGAACAGACAGTAAATCGGAATGCTATTGATAAGCGTATTGAAATGATTACGAGGAATTTGGCTGAGAAGCAAGCAGAAGAACTTAAAAAGAAGTGGAGTAAATTTGAAGCAATTGCTTCATCAGAACAGCGTATTCGTTTGATTGCAGATGATATCTACGTACATTATACAAAATTTTATAAAGATACCTTTGCAAAAGCAATGCTAGCCACAGCATCAAAATTTGATGCCATTCGTTACAAAGAGTCCTTTGATGAATATGGAGATTTAAAAACAGCTATTGTTATTTCACCGCCAGATCAACGGGAAGGGTATGACGAGGTTGATGAAGAACCAAAAGATCGTGTTCTCAAATTTTGGAATAAGATGATGGAAGCCTACAGTGATCCACAAAAATATGAAGACCACATCAAGAGTGAATTTATTGATGGTGATGAATTAGAAATTTTGATTGTAGTCGATAAGCTTTTAACTGGTTTTGACGCTCCTAGGGCATCTGTTCTCTATGTTGATAAACCGATGAAAGAGCATACTTTGTTGCAGGCTATAGCACGTGTGAACAGGCTCTATGAAGGAAAGGATTTTGGGTTAATAGTAGATTATAGAGGACTTATTCAAGAACTGGATTCAGCTATGAGAACCTATTCAGGTGCGGGTCTTGAAAACTTTGATGGAAAAGATCTTGAAGGTGCACTAGTTGATGTCATTAGTATAGTAGGAAAACTAAGAGAATCCTATTCAAATGTTGTGGCCATATTCAAAGGAATCAAAAACAAACAGGATAAGGAAGAGTACGAACTGTTGCTAGGTGATGAAGCCCTTCGAAATGACTTCTATAATCAGTTAAGTAACTTCGGAAAATACTTAGGTATAGCTCTTGAGTCAGAGCATGTCTATAATGCCATAGGTGAAGATGATATCAAGCTTTATAAACGTGAGTTTAAGTTTTATCAAGAACTTAGAGCTTCTGTAAAGCTTAGATATTCTGACACCATTGATCATAAAGAGTATGAGGCTAAGATGAGAAATCTGATGGATACCTATATTGCTGCGGAAGATATCATTCAGATAACGGCACCAGTGGATATCCTGAATGAAAAAGAGTTCGAAGATGAGTTGATGCGTTTGGGTTCGCCAAGAGCTAAAGCAGATGCAATTCGTACAAGAATGACAAAACGCATCAGTGAAAAGTGGGATGAGAATCCAGCTTATTATAAGAAATTCTCCGAACGTATTGAAGAAATCATAGAGCAGTATAAGGAGAAAAGAATCTCTGAATTAGAATACCTAGAAAAAATGCGAAATGTTATGAATGATTTTAGAAAGGGGTATTCAGGTACAACTTACCCAGAGAAAATCAAACATAATATCCATGCTCAAGCCTTTTATGGTGTGGTTAAAGAAGTGCTTGAAGATGAAAGGTATTATGAAGCAGGAGTTACAGAGTTAGTGGCAGAAGATGGCCCTATCTACAACTATGAAGGTATTTTAGCCGATATTGCAATGGAAGTTGACGTGATTATTGAAAGGCATTGTAAGGTGGATTGGCACGATAATCCAGATGTTCATAAGAAAATTTCTCAGGAGATAGATGAACTTTTGTATCTAGTCAAGAAAAAGCATTTTCCTAAAATGACCTTTGATCAGATAGATACAATGATTGAAAATATTAAAACTGTGGCCCTAAGAAGGTACTAGGCGGTGACTATGGAAAAACACAAAATCACCTATAGAGGAAAAATTATAGAATTTGATTTGCAACGGAAAAATGTAAAAAATATAAATTTGAGTGTCAGGCCAGATATGAGTATTATTGTTTCAGCCAGCGATAAAGTTCCTATTGAATATATCCTTAGTTTTGTAAAATCTAAGGCTCATTGGATTATAACAAATGTAGGTTACTTCAAAGATGTTCAGTCAGAACATATTGCAGATAAAGAATATTTGAGCGGTGAAACATTTAAGTATCTGGGTAAGCAATATCGCCTAAAAGTCGAAGAAAGCGATAAAATTGAAGGTGTTAAATACTATAGAGGCTATCTCTATCTATCTGTGAATGATAAGCATAACTACACCAGAAAAGAAAAATTGATTAATAATTGGTATAGAGAAAAAGCACATGAAAAATTCAATGAAAGCCTCCAAAGAATGTATCAATATTTAGAAAAGTACGGTATTGACAAACCAGTAATCCAAATAAGGAAAATGAAAGCTAGATGGGGTTCATGTATCCCTGAAAAACAACTTATACTACTTAATAGTGAATTGATAAAAGCACCTAAGCTATGTATTGATTATGTTGTTCTTCATGAATTAATTCATTTCAAGTATAGGAACCATGATTCAAATTTCTATGATTTTATGACATCTTTGATGCCAGATTGGAAGCAACGAAAAAAAATATTGGATGATGAAGTTGTAAGAGAGTTATAGTAACGAATGTTATAGCATTACCAAAATTTATAATACGAAAAAAGCCCCATAGATGTTGGTAGCAACTATGGGGACTGATAAGCATAGCCTATCTTAATTCATAATCATCTTATCATATTGTAGGTGAAGAAATCAATAATTACTTGGCTTGCGAATTCGTATTATCAAATGGTGAGTTTGAGGAAATGTTGAATTAAAACAATTCACAATAAAATGAAAGGGTGTATAAGATGATTATTAAACAAAAAAGGATAAGAAACTTATCTAAGTTAAAAGTATTAGAAACAGGTTCACGTTTTAGAGTCGGAGTAGTGGATGTAGAAAAAAGAATTAAAGAAATGAAGGAGATTGGTTTCACAAACGAATTGAAAATAGGAGAAACAATTCTACCCGACATAATTGGACCAGCTACGAGGAGAAATGCCGAGGGGGATTATATATTATTAAGAGATAAACCCAAGGAGCAGCATTCAAGAATGATTGAATGGACATATAAACAGTGGGCAGGTAGAGGAGAAACAAGAGAAGTAACTGAATCTACATCGATTTCATATGAAAGATTTCAGAGACAGGTCATACCTCCAACTGGTATTGAATTTACAATTGTTAGCAATGGAAAGTCTAAAAATCTTGTATCTCCTGTATTTGTTATGGATGAAACAAAAAGAAATGAAATTATTTCGGCTGTCAATGTTATTCTAGAAATATTCGGGGAAT
>DKLE01000172.1 GCA_002455605.1 Firmicutes bacterium UBA6648 | reverse complement strand
TTTGTAAGCGTTACGACTTTGTAGTAGTAGAAGGCTGTGGAGGCATCCTCTGTCCTCTTCGAGCAGCTGACCAGGTTCAAGGGAAGCGAGCTTCTCCCCTGCTTTTACCGGATATTATCCGACTCCTGGGCTTACATATAATTATAGTGGCTGATGCAGGGCTGGGAACGATTAATACTACTCTGCTCACCGTAGAATATGCAAAAAGTCATAACATATCAATAGAAGGCATTATACTAAACCGATATGAGAGCAATAATTTTCTTCACAGGGATAACAAAAAACAGATAGAAACGCTGTCCGGACTCCCTGTCCTGGCTTGCGTTCCATCAAACGCTTTAGACCTAAACTTGATAGAATTTAGTTCCTACCCCTTCATCGGACAAGATCTCCTCTAAAATGGAATGGGGCCTTCTTCCATCTACAATAACTGCTTTCTCTACACCATTCTGCACGGCATCAGCACAGCAATCTACCTTTGGAATCATTCCTCCGGATATGATTCCTTTTTTCTGTAGGTTATTGACTTCGCTGATCTCTACCTCTTGAATCAGGCTGCTTTCATCGTGAAGATCCCTCATAAGTCCTTTCACGTCTGTCATCAGTATCAGGCTGTCTGCCTCCAGTGCTTTTGCAATTTTGGCTGCGGTAGTATCAGCGTTAATATTATATATATTTCCTTTTCCATCAGCCCCTACCGTAGCAATAACAGGTATATACCCATTATTCAATGCATCCAGGATAGGCTTGGTGTTAATCTTGGTTATCTCACCCACATATCCCAAATTCATTTCCGATTCCATTTTTTTAGCCTGTATCATTCCACCGTCTATTCCACATAATCCAATAGCATTTCCATCCTTCTGCTGAATCAAAGAAACCAAATTTTTATTAATTTTGCCTGTTAAAACCATCTGCACATAATCTAAAGTCTCTTCATCTGTATGTCTAAGTCCCCCAATAAATTCAATCTCTTTTCCCACTTTTGTGAGAAGCTGATCAATTTCCGGCCCTCCTCCATGAACCACAACGACTTTAATTCCCATTAGCCATAGAAGAATAATATCACTCATAACGGCCTGTTTTATTTTCTCATCGGTCATGGCATTCCCCCCATATTTTACGACGATAATCTTGTTGTAATTCTGTTGTATGTACGGAAGGGCGTTGCTCAGAATTTGCGCTTTATCCATGTTTATATTATTCATGCTCTATAGTCTCCATTAATCTTTACATAATCATAGGTCAAGTCACAGCCCCAGGCTGTAGCCTCTTCTGTACCATTTTTCATATCAATAGTTATAACTACGCTGTCTTCCAGCAAAATTTTCTTAGCCTTTTCCTCCGAAAAGGCTACACTGTTTCCATTTTGGCAGACTATTATACTCCCGCTTTTGGAGGTAAGTTCAATTCCTACTGCAGAAATATCAAAATCACCTTCTGTATACCCAATTGCACACAATATTCTTCCCCAGTTTGCATCTGCACCAAACATAGCCGTTTTAAATAGGGATGAAGTAATAACCGATTTTGCCACATTTTTAGCTGTCTCTTTGCAGCAAGAGCCTTTTACCCGGCAAGTAAGCAGCTTTTTAGCCCCTTCTCCGTCTGCTGCAATTTCTTTGGACAAATCTTCGCATATCCTATATAGTGCTCTCCTGAACTGATCATAGGACTCATCCTCAGAGCTAATCTCTTTATTTTCTGCCAGCCCATTGGCCATACACACCAGCATATCATTTGTTGAAGTATCTCCATCTACACTCACCATGTTAAAAGTCTCATCCACAACTGAAGAAACCGCTTTCTGAAGCATCTGTTGGTGAATATTCACATCCGTAGTCAGAAAAGCCAGCATAGTAGCCATATTGGGATGAATCATACCGGATCCTTTGGCTATGGCTCCTATCTTGCATAATTTGTCTCCTATTTTAAAGGAGTAGGCATATTCCTTTGCCCTTGTATCTGTAGTCATAATTCCATGGGCAGCGTCTCTGCTCCCATCAAGCCTTAAGCCTTCTGACAATAGGGGAATCCCCGAAGCAATGGGTTCGATCGGCATCTCCCTTCCTATTATCCCTGTTGAGGCCACAATTATATCAGAGGGCTGTAAATTCAAAGACTCAGCAGCCAGTAGACACATTTTTTCTGCAATTTCAATTCCGTTTGTGTTACAGGTATTGGCATTGCCGCTGTTACAGATTATCGCCTGGGCTGTTCCATCAGCCACATGCTCTTTCGTTACAATTATGGGAGCACCTTTCAATTTGTTCTGAGTAAAGGTACACCCCACCCTGCATATACCCTTGCTTACTATCATCGCTAAATCCAGCTTTGATTTATTTCTGCGTATGCCGCAATGAACTCCGCTGGCAAGGAAGCCTTTTGGTGCGCAGACCCCCCCTAAAATTGGTTCTATAGTCATATTTTTATTACCTCCCTGGTTTTCTCATAATCTTTACTAAAATGCCGGCGGGATAAAATCTAGCCCTGTTATTTCCGGTAAATCAAAAAGGATATTCATGTTTTGAACAGCTTGCCCTGCGGCTCCCTTTACCATGTTATCAATAGCGGATACGACGATGAGCTTACCGTTTCGCTGATCCATATGAAGAGATATGTCACAGAAATTGGACATACGGACATTTTTTAAATTCACCGCACTTCCATTGTTACATATTCTTATAAATGCTTCTTTTTCATAGGTTTTTCTATAGATTCCAACAATTCTTTCCCATGAGATGTCTTCTATCAGGTCTGCATAAATAGTAGACAAAATGCCCCTGTTTATGGGAAGAAGATGCGGTACGAAAGTGACTCTTTCAAGATTCCCCGTAATTTTGCATAGAGTTTGTTCAATTTCAGGTATATGCCTATGCTCTGCCAATTTGTACGGAGAAAAACCTTCGTTGCACTCCGCATAATGAGTGTTTCTTGTCAGCTCCCTTCCGGAGCCTGTAATGCCAGACTTGGAATCAATGATAATTCCTTTGGCTGAAATAATGCCTTCTTTTAACGCCGGCATCAGCCCTAAAGCTACGGACGTTGGATAGCATCCCGGATTTCCTACAATCTCCGCCTTCCTGATTTGTGACCGGAAAAGCTCAGGCAATCCATATACGGCATGCTCATGCACCGCTTGTTCTTTATATCTCCCCTTATACCATTTTTCATAATCCTGGGGTTTTTCCAATCGAAAATCAGCACCCAAATCAATTATTTTTTTCCTCTTCCTCAAGCATTTCACTGCGTAAGCCTCTGATAAGCCAGAGGGTACCGAAGTAAAAATAATGTCTGATTTGTCTATGACTTCTTCTTCGTTCACAAGAATATTTTCAAAAATGCCTCTTAAATTAGGATATATCTCTGCAATACTCTTTCCCTCAAAGCTAACTGAACCTACTGCCCTTAATTCTGCTTGGGGATGCTGTATAAGTATACGGACAAGCTCCGCACCTGCATATCCGGTGGCTCCTATAATACCTGCTTTAATTTTCATCCTTCCATACTCCTCAAATTCCTGTTTTTATCTATAAAACATAGGGTATCTTTTTAAAATATAAGCATAATTATACCATTTTATTAATAATAATCAATACTTTTTTATATTTATTTGTATTTGTTTATTCTATACATAATTGCAAACTCCTTATTAATTCAATAAAAAAGCTGAACACGAGACTCTTTTTCTCTGTTCAGCTTACTTTTATTTATTAAATTCCATACAATTTTATGCATGTTTTATGCATATTTTATTTGCACATTTCTCCAGCTATTTGTGCTGCCAGCTTTGCATTATTAAATACCAGCTGAATATTGGAATCCAAACTTTCTCCTCCGGTAATTTCTTTAATTTTTGCCAATAAGAAAGGGGTTGTTTCTTTTCCTTTTATGCCTTTTTCCTCTGCTTCTTCTATGGCCTCTTCTATACACTTGTTGATATAGGAGGATTCCATGGCGTATTCCTTGGGAATAGGGTTAGTTACCAGCATTCCGCCCTTCAGCTCAAGCTCCAGCTTTGCCGTCCATGCCTCTGCAATTTCTTTTGGGGTATCCATACGATAATCCACATGAAACTCACTGTCTCTGGTATAAAAGGCAGGTAATGTTTTCGTCTGGTATCCGATAACTGGTACCCCTTTTGTTTCTAGGTATTCTAACGTAAGTCCTAAATCAAGAATAGATTTTGCTCCTGCACAAACCACCATTACCGGTGTCATGCCAAGCTCCTCCAGATCAGCAGATATGTCCATAGTCACTTCGGCACCCCGGTGTACACCGCCGATTCCTCCGGTGGCAAAAACTTTTATACCAGCCATTGCTGCTAAAATCATTGTTGTCGCCACAGTAGTAGCACCATCTGCTTTAGCTGCCGTTAAAACAGGAACATCCCTTCTGCTTGCTTTTGCAACTTCAAGCCCCTTTTTTCCCAGGTAATCTATTTCATCCGGTGAAATACCCACTTTTAATCTGCCATTTATAATGGCGATAGTAGCGGGTACAGCTCCATTGTCACGAACAATTTGTTCTACCTGCAATGCTGTTTCCACGTTCTGCGGGTAAGGCATTCCATGTGAAATAATCGTGGATTCCAGAGCCACAACCGGTTTCCCTGCTTCCAAGGCGGCTTTCACTTCTGCTGACACATCTAATTATTTATTAAACTGATTCA
>DKLE01000162.1:7978-8284 GCA_002455605.1 Firmicutes bacterium UBA6648 | reverse complement strand
AGTTTTTGCCTATAGTTTTATTTGTTAATAATATATCAAAGTTTATTCCAAAGTATTGCATCAATTTATATTTATGTTATAATGAAGAATAATAAATTAAGATGATAGTCAAACTAATGATTAGTAAGAGGAAAAAGATCAAATAGGGAGAAAAGAACAGATGAAGGAATTTAGTATAAGTACGAATGTATTTTTTGGTGAAGGCTCGCTAGACAGACTGAACCAAATTGTAAATAAAAAAGTAATGATTGTATGCGACAGCTTCATGGTTAAATCCGGGATGGTAGATAAAATAAAAGACAGACT
>DKLE01000162.1:7023-7785 GCA_002455605.1 Firmicutes bacterium UBA6648 | reverse complement strand
CAAAATTGTGAAGTTACCATTTTCAGTGATGTGGTACCGGATCCTCCCGTAGAGATCATTGCTGCCGGTATGATGGAGCTGAAAAACTGCGGTGCTGAAATTATGATTGCACTTGGCGGTGGATCTTCTATCGATGCGGCAAAGGCTATTAGAGATTTCGCAAGAAGACTGCCAGATGTAGGCGTGGAAGTTGAAGAATGCTATGCTATTCCTACAACCAGCGGTACAGGGTCAGAGGTAACACAATACTCTGTTATAACCAATGCTCAGGAGGGTTTAAAATATCCTATGGCGAATAAGTCTCTTATTCCCATGGTTGCCATTCTAGACCCTGAATTGGTTACTTCAGTACCGGATTTTATCACGGCGGATACCGGAATGGATGTATTGACTCATGCTGTAGAAGCATATGTTTCGAAAGATGCAACAGATTTTTCAGATGCTTTGGCTGAAAAAGCCATTACGCTTGTACTCAGATTTCTGCCTGAGGCATTTAAGGATGGTAATAATCTGCTTGCCAGAGAAAAAATGCACAATGCGTCGTGTTTGGCTGGCATGGCGTTCAACTCTGCCGGACTGGGAATTACTCATAGCTTAGCTCATGCAATAGGAGGAAAACTGCATATCTCTCATGGCAGAAGCAATGCGATGATTCTTCCTTATATTGTAGAATACAATGCTGATTTGCAGAAGAGCGGATATAATGACGACTTTAATATAGCTGCAAGGAAATATCAAAGAATTGCAAAGTTATTGGATTTG
>DKLE01000162.1:549-6910 GCA_002455605.1 Firmicutes bacterium UBA6648 | reverse complement strand
ATTTGCCGGCGAACACAGTGTTTGTAGGGGTAAATAGTTTTGTGAGAAGAATTATTGAACTTCAAAAACAATTGAAAATACCTGCAAATCTTAAAGAGCAAGGCGCAGATTTAAATGTAGTAAAAGAAAATAGAGATGAAATACTTGCTGCGGCTATGCAGGATATTTGTACTACAACAAATCCGAGAGAAACTTCAATTGAAGATTTAACTAAAATTTTAGACAGACTTATGGGAGCAAAATAATTAACAAAATTTACAAAAAATAGCAAACAAAGAAATGTTTTGAAGTTTTTAAACATTTCTTTTTGTTTTTTTGTAGCAGTTTTCAGTTTTTTGCATCTAGTTTATAGGAACATTAAAAGTTTTAGTAAAGGGGAGTTAAAGGCAATGAAAACCGTTTTAGTAATAACAAGCTCACAGGATAGTATTATGGATTATATTGTGGCTATATATTCAAAAAAATGTTTCTTCTTTAGGCTGGATCTGGATAGGATGTGTGATTATAGTTTTCAGCTGAACGGAAACGGATGGAGTATAGATAATTACAGAGAATTTATAACAGATAAAACCGTGAATGCGATTTATTACCGGAAACCCAGCTTCCCCGACTTCAGAAAGTATGATGGATTCTGTCAGGACCTAATGAAAAAAGATATTGAAGTTCTCATAAGAGGGATTACAGATGCTTTTGATGGTAATTGCTTAAGCAAACCATATATAATAGAAAAAGCTGAAAATAAGATATATCAAATGTATTTGGCTGAAAAATATGAGATGGCTATGCCGGACTGCTTAATTGCAAACAATCGCCGATGTATTGAACGGTTTTGTATCAATAAAAAGTCGGCGGTTAAGTCATTAGTAGTGGGCAGAGACAGCTTTTCAAAATATACGAAAGAGCAAACCTCCAATTTTTTTAATTATAATAATTGTCTGGATGGTTTGGAGGTGAGTCCTGTCTATTTTCAAGAATACATAGAAAAAGATTACATGGTTACCGCTAATTTTATAGGCAAAAAGGCTTATGTGGCAAGAATTGATATTGAAGTTGGGTCAAATAAGAAGGTGAATGAACAAAAATGGAGGTATTCTAATATGTATCTGCCAAAAAAAGTGGGAGAAAGATGTTTAAATTTTATGAAAGAATTGGGGATAGAGTTTGGTGCTTTTGATTTTATTGTGAAGAATGGGACCTATTATTTTCTGGAATTTAAACCGGATGCTCAGTGGTTAGGGTTTGAAAATGAGCTGGGTTGGGATTTGAGTGCAGAGCTTGTTGAGTACTTATGTTCATAATTTAAACTGTACAAATAAAAAAAATATGCAATATATTAAACTGTAGGAATACTTTATACATGCAGTCCATTACGGCTAGTAGAAATAACATATATAATAAACCCATCAAATCCTGGGGGAGTAAATTGATGGAAAAAAAGGAAATTGATTATAAAGCATTAGGCAATCGAATAAGGAAATGGAGAAAAGAGAAGGGGATAACACAAGAAGAGCTGGCAAGTGCTATAGAAAAGACAGTACAACATATTTCAAATATAGAAAGAGCTCATACCAAGGTGAGCCTGGGTACTTTGACAGATATTGCTAATTTTCTAGACGTTTCATTAAATGATTTAATGTGTGACAGTTTGCGTAACTCAGGAAATGCATATCAACTGGAATATAGTTTGATGATTAAAGACTGTGATGAAAACCAATACCGCAGACTGAACAAAACTATAAAAGCACTAATGGATACTTGGGATTAAAGAGCAAATTTAGGAGAAAGTTAATTAGTAATGAGTCAGCAATCACAATATAAGGATTTTTTTCTTGAAAATATTGCAATTTATGAGGTGGAATTATATAATTATTTAGTTTCTATTACTGAAGATCCTCAGCTCTCTGAGGATTTATTACAAAATACGATGGAAAAGGCTTGGGTAAAAATAAGTCAACTTAGGGAGAAATCAAAGGCAAAAAGTTGGCTTTTTTCTATTGCCAAAAATGAAGTTAATCAGTATTATAGATATCATGAGATAATGTACAATTACATTGAAGAAATTGACGGAAATAATGGTGAAGGTCAAATAGCTTATTCTAAGGAGCGTGCGGATGTTTTAGAAAATTTAGTTCGTAATTTTGACACGACTATTATGAATGAAGCTTTAAAACGTTTGGATGGGAAATATAGAAGATTAATTATTATGCACTATTTTGAAGGGATGAACCAGAAAGAAATCGCAGAAGTATTGAATCAAAATCACAGTACAGTTCGTGTAAATTTAGTTAGAGCCCTGAAGAAAGTCAGAAAAATTCGTGAACAGATTGAAAGGGGAGAACTTGATGACAACATTAAGTAGAGAAGAGGAGTGGACTGAATTAGATGAACAATTTAAGGATTTAATGCAGAAAATGGCTGCTGAAATTCCTGATTTTTATGAGGAGCCGAGAAAAGGGGTTGATTACTCCTTCTTAAATCAGGACAAGCGTTCAGAAGGCCAAGGATTGATGGGCAAAATAAAAGGTATAGGTAAACTTAGCTCTTTTGCCACTAAAATAGCTGTAATTGCTATTAGCATATTGCTTACAGGCAGCGGGATTGCTGTATGGATTAATTCAGAGCCTGCCAATGCACTAAAATTCCAAGCAGAAAAGAGCTTTTATAATGTAAAGGACGGAATATTCAGTGTTGGGAAGGGAGCAAATGAAGAAGCCCCGGATGAAACCTGTATCACTCGTAAGTTCACGAGTATGGACGATCTGGATAAGGCTAAGAATTTTATGCCGGACTTACCGATTCCCGCTTATATTCCAGAGGGATATAAGTTGGAAGGCTTGTATATAGATAAAGGTATTGAAGAACAATATTCTGTGGAATATGTTTTTAAATCAAAAGAAAAATATTTCCGCATTAACATGCTGCAAGGAAACCATGATGCGGAAACTCAAGCTATTGGAGAAGGAGAAATAATCAGTGTACAGGGACGGCAAACCTATATATGGGAAGAGCCCGAAACCGGTTCATATGGATGCACCTTTTCGTTAGATGATATGGATATTTCTATATTAGGAGAGACCTCTAGAGAAGAACTAATAAATATTGTAGAAAATATAAATAATTAAATTAGAAATGCTGGTAAAAATTTTACCAGCATTTTTTTTAACGAGATAGATTGCAATAGGTCGTTACCGTTGATTCAACTCCATTGACTTCGTCGGTTAATTGTATTTTAATACGGTAATTTTTGTCTGAGGTAATTGGAAAATAACAGATGTGGGTAATAGTTGTACGATCGTATACAGTCTTTTTTTCTGTGCCGACATTTGAAACATTTGAATAAGTAGATGAACCCAGCGGGGCTGATTGTAATGTGATTTTAGAAGTTACATAAGGTGTAGTTCCGGAGCAGGACGCTTGGACAGAAGCCGTAGCTTTTTTTGAACTGGTTGCAGTAAATGACTTAACTATGGTATTAGCTGTCCGCGTGGATATTTGATCCGTATCGTTATATCCTGCAAAGACAGTAGTTGTCATTGCAAAGGCTAAGACTAGCACAAGGGCTGCACACATTAAGATTTTGGCTGTTCGTTTTTTCATTTTTCTTTCCTCCCAATACTCTGGTTTGCATATCCAATAGATAATGCAAACTATAAAATTTATCCTTTATAATAAGTATGGTGCAAAAATATGGAAATTGCTATATGCTTTTTTTGTTTTTGTCAGAGAAATTAGGACAATTTTCGACAATTTGAGCAATTAAAAATAAGAAAATAACGTAAAGCTGAGATATAAATATATTTAATTTGATAAAAAACAGCAGAATGAAGCCAGATCGAAGTATATAAAACGGAGGGGAAAATAAAATGAAAGAGGAGTAATTTTAAAAATTGGAGGGAACGAGATGTTTTATATACAGGATCCAAGGTATCCAAATGAAAGGCTGTTGAATGAAGCCTTACTGGAGGCATGTGAAAATGCTCTTTATGGCGCAGGAGCGTACGCTTTCGTTTCTGCAGACGGGGTAAATCTTCTAATGAATAATCAAATATTTGGAAATTTTATAGCTAAGGGAAGCTATTCTCTTATTATTGGTATGGACGAAATCACCAATACAAGAACGCTTGCAGAGCTTAACCAGTTCAGCAGTCAATATCCGAATTTAACAGTTAGAGCTTTATTGCATAATACAAAAGGATCAACCTTTCATCCCAAATACAGTTGGTTTAAATATCAATATGGAGGGATGCTGGTATTAGGTTCAGGTAATCTGACCGCCAAAGGGCTAAGAAAAAACACAGAGGCTTTTGTTGTGCAGCCATTGGATGAGGGGGAGATTCGGGCTATTGAAAGAAAATGGGAAGATTGGGTGAACTGTTCGGAAGAATGGCTCAAACCTCTATATGCCCGGGAGGTGATTGAAAGAGCTGAGAAAAATACTCGGCTAAGCGATAAAAATGCTAAATTAACAACTCGTGATGATGAGCTTGAAGCATGGCAGTTTGACAGCAACAGTGATGTTCTCATTGCCGAGCTGGCCGTTGAATATGATATTAAGAAAAATAAGTATCATCAAGTAGATTTTGACATACAGACAGGTGCTATATTTTTTGGAGCGGATTTTTCTCGTAATAAAGACATTGTGTTAAGAAGAGTGACATCCCAGGGCTTTATAGGAGGTATTGAAACGGCTTCTATTCATATAGTTCCAGGCAGAAAATACAGGGTGGAATTTATCCCATGCGGACATGTACAAAAGTGGACCAAAGGATTTCCTTTTGTTGTTTTTGTTAAGCTGTCAACCCGTACTTTTTTATATACAGTGGTCAACTCAGAGGACAGAGGGTATAAGCAGCTGAAAAGAGAGATGGATAATAAAAGAAGCGATTTAAACAGTCTTTTAAGATATCAAACAAGAGGAGAGGTTTTACAGGAAAAGTTTAATGCTCTGGCAGTTTTGGAGTACTTATGCAAAGGATAACAACTAAAAATTCTTAAATAAAATACCTAAGCTAGGAGAGTGTACCTTGGCTTACGAAAAGGATTGGTTGATTCCAGTCTTTTTTGTTTTCGTAAGTTAAATCTCATATATCCTTACCTTAATTGTTAATCGAAATGCAACCTTTCCGATTTCAGATTGAAATACAATTGTTAAATATAATGTCTATGTCAAGTGGTTGCACCTTAGCTTACACAAAGATTGGTTAGTCCCAGTCTTTTTTTTGTTTTCGTAAGTTCAAATCTCATATATCCTAAAAAGAGTTGGCGGCAGAACGGAGGATATATGTCTAAATTTTTTACCTATGAAGAAAGACTTGATCTACAAAAATTTCTGAAAGAGTGTCTTTCCTTTAAAGAAATTAGCCGCAGATTGGATAAGAACCCAACGACAATTTCAAGGGAAGTCCGAAAATATAGCTCTCAAATTGCTACAGGATATCCGGGTTTTCCCTTTAATGCTTGTAAGAACCGTTTTAACTGTCGAATGAAAAAAGTTTGTGGCAGGGAATGTTCCAGAAAATCTGATATCTATTGCAAACTTTGTTCCTCATGTAATAGTAACTGCCCAGAGTTTGTGGAGGAAATCTGTACCGCCAGATTCAGAGTTCCCTATATTTGTAATGGATGTGAAACAATTGGTAAATGTTCACTTTTGAAAAATATTTATGATGCCGAACACGCCCATATAAAATCACATGAGGTTATTTCACAGTCACGAAGTGGCTTATGTGTATCTGAGGATGAAATAACTAGACTCAATAAGATTATTTCTCCTCTGGTTCAAAAAGGTCAATCTGTCAATCAAATCTATATCAATCATCAGGACGAGCTGATGTGTAGCGAAAAAACCATTTACAATTACATTGATGCATGTTTGTTTGATGTCAGAAACATTGATCTCCCAAGGAAAGTAAAATTTCGCCAGCGATATAAAAAGCCCGAGTTTAAAGTGGATAAAGGCTGCCGTATTGGACGTAATTATGAAGCATTTGGAGCTTTTATGGATAAGAATCCTGATACTGCCGTTGTTCAGATGGATTCTGTTATTGGTTTTAAAGGAGGCAAATGTCTTCTAACTATTCACTTTGTAGAATGTAGTCTTATGCTCGCTTTCTTAAGGGATGCTAATACCTCTAAGTCTGTTATCAATGTCTTCAACCAGCTTGATAAGGCCCTGGAGAAAACGATATTCAACAGATTGTTTCCTGTTATTCTTACGGATAATGGAAGTGAATTTTCCAACCCGAAGGCAATTGAATATCGACAGACGGTACCATATCGGCGAACTAGCGTGTTCTACTGTGATGCAGGTAGTCCTTATCAAAAAGGAGCAATCGAAGTAAACCATGAATTAATACGAAGA
>DKLE01000162.1:0-359 GCA_002455605.1 Firmicutes bacterium UBA6648 | reverse complement strand
AAAGAAAAAAGCTAAATAATCGTAGTCCATACGAAACATTCAGCTTTTATCACGGAGAAGAAGTTTTACATAAACTTGGATGTACACCAGTTGCAGCTAGTGACATCATGTTAAAACCTAAGCTTCTCAAAAAATAATAAATATGCATGCCGCCAACCATTAAACTGTCTAAAGATTAAGGGGTGGATTCTCCGATTACAAAGAAATCGAGAGGGAGTCGACCTCCCTTTGACATGCCCGTTTTTATTATCATACTGTAATAAAATCTAAAAATCAAACTGCATTTTGGTTACAAAAGTTGCTTTTCGTTTACAATACATGCATTTCGATTACAAAAGTAGCCTCTCGTTTACAAATAT
>DKLE01000292.1 GCA_002455605.1 Firmicutes bacterium UBA6648 | reverse complement strand
GCTGCAGCGATTTCAATAGTTTCTCCAGGCTTTCTAGGATTTCTTCCCTGTCTTGCCTTTCTCTGACGAGTTTCAAAAGTACCAAAACCAATTAACTGTACCTTCTCGTTCTTAACTAATGCTTCTTCAACACTTGCAACAAACGCATTTACTGCTGTTTCCGCATCCTTTTTTGTAAAACCTGTTTTTTCTGCTACGCTAGCAACTAACTCAGCCTTGTTCATGAATAAAAACCTCCTTAAAATATAAACGTGACTAAAGTAACTCGAAATTAATCAGCATTAATCTTTCTTTTCCAACGTCTTTGCCATATCCCACAACTCGTCCATCTCTTCCAAAGACATGTCCTCAAGTGAAACACCACGAGTCTTGGCCGTATTTTCAATAAAGCTAAACCTTCTAATAAATTTATCAGAAGTAAAATTTAATGCCTCTTCCGGGTCTACCTTTAGAAATCGAGCAACATTTACAACAGAAAAGAGCAAATCACCCAATTCTTCCGCGATGCTGTTCTTGTCATCCCTGATATAAACCTCTAACAGTTCTTCAGTCTCTTCTCTAATTTTGTGAAAAGCGCATTCCACATCATCCCAGTCAAAACCAACCTGTGCAGCTTTAGCTTGGACTTTATAACTTCTCATCAAAGCAGGTAATGCTCTGGGCACATTTTCAAGCCTAGATGTCAAGTCCGTGGTTCCCTTCTCATTTCTTTTCACATTTTCCCATTTTTCAAGGGCTTTGTCAATAGTTTTAATTGTTTCTTTCAAAAAAACATGAGGATGCCTTCTCAACATTTTCTCACATTCTCTATTGGTAACCCCTATAAAATCGAAATCATCATTTTCCTCTGCTAAATTACTGTGGAATACTACCTGAAGAAGAACATCTCCCAGTTCTTCTTCTAGGTTATCCAAATCCTCATTATTTATAGCATCAATTGTTTCATACGTCTCTTCAATCAAGCATTTTTTCAGACTTGCGTGAGTTTGTTCCCTGTCCCAAGGACATTCTTTCCTTAAAACCCGGATGATTTCCATTAAACGTGTAATAGCTTCACCCGCAGTCTCCGCCGTTTTATATAAATGCTTATATTCTTCTAATCTCTCGTTGTTATGCTCCATGTTCTCTCTCCAAACATACTTATTTCTTAAATTTATCTGCAATTTTAAGTAAAGTTTTTCCCTTTGGCAAACGAACAATTTCTTCTCTTTCAATGGATCTCGTTACAAACAGCATCACACAATATACTGCTCCTGCCGTTCCTACAGCAATTAAAGTAGCTAAAGCATTACCTGTTATTCCAAAAAGTACACGGTGAACAAACACAGCCGCCGCCGCCATAAATAAAGTAGCGATTACCGGTTTGACATAGGTTAATGTAAAATTAAATTTTGCCCCCGTATATTTTTTCACAGCTATTACATTTAATGTGGCTGCAATCATATAGGCGACCACTGTACCAATAGCTGCTCCTCTGATATTGATTGACTCAACACCAGTCAAAGTATAAGTAATAATCACCTTTGCTACAGCTCCAATAAGAAGATTCCTTACAGGAATCATTTGCTTACCCACGCCCTGCAACACTCCTGTCAAGGTTTGCACAGTGGATAGGAAAATAACCCCAAAAGCCATTATAAACAAGCAGGGTGCTGCATTCATTGCACTTTCCCTCTGCATAGGGTAAAGAAGAAGCATAATGGGTTCTGATAAGGCCATCAGCCCAAATGCACAGGGCAATCCGATAATAATAGCCATTCGAAGTCCAATTTGAACATTTTCACGCAAAAAATGCATATCCTTCTGCTTATACGCTGCTGCCACAGCGGGAACGAGGCTCATAGCTACAGCCTGAGTTAAAACCTGAGGGAAATTAATAAGAGGTCCAGCCATGCCTGTAAGCTGTCCATACATGCTGTTTGCCGCCTCATACGTCCATCCTGTCTCTTGCAGTCTGCGCATTACTATACCAACATCAATGGCATTCATAATGGGCATAATTGCAGCACCGATAGTTACCGGAATGGCTATTACAAAAATTTTAGCTAAAATACTGCTGCTTTTTTCACCGCCATTTCTCTTCGTTCTTTGAATATTATGCTCCAAGGATCCTCTTTTGTATAAATAGATTGCAATTACAGTGAGAACTCCCCCGATGGCCCCTGCAGTGGCGCCAAAAGAAGCACCGGCTGCAGCATACTGTCTGCCGTACCGAATCAAAAAATAAGCTAAAAACAAGCCTGCCACAACGCGGAAGAACTGCTCTGTCACTTGAGAAACTGCCGTAGGCTTCATATCCTGCATACCTTGAAAATATCCGCGATAGGCAGCCTGCATCGGAACAAATAATAAAGCCGGTGCAATAGCCATCATAGCAAACTTCGCACCCGGATTTCCCATAGCACCTACAAGCTGTCCCGCCCCAAAGAAGCATATGGCTGCAGACACAATTCCGATACTGAACAGTAATATAAAAGAAACCCGAAAAACTTTATGCGCTTCAAAATAATCATCTACTGCTATTCTTTCTGAAACCATTCTTGAAATAGCTATGGGAATACCCGCAGTTGCCAGTGTCAGAAACAAGACATAAATCGGATAGGCCGTCTGATAGTAACCCATTCCTTCGGAACCGATTAAATTTGCCAGAGGTATCCTAAAAAATGCCCCCAAAACTTTTATTATTATACCCGCAATACCAAGTATCACGGCACCTTGAATAAAGGATTTTTTTGCCATTGTCTGAACTCCTTTTATAGCTGACTTAATATTTTTTTTGTTGCCTTTTCTGTCTCAAAGATGGTTTTCTCCATATCTATTGTCATATAAACCCCATCTTTATAAAGTATTTTTCCATCAACCATTGTCATTGCAATATCACCGCCGCAGGCAGAATATACAATATTGTTCGCCATATTGTGAACCGGTACAAAATTTGGTCTCATAACGTCAAGGGCAATAAGGTCTGCCTTATATCCTACCGCCATTTTTCCGCAGTCGTCTCTTCCCTGAGAAAGTGCACCTGCCCTAGTTGCAGCATATAAGGTCTGAACCGGTGTTACCGCCGTGGGATCCTGATATTTTTCCTTGGAGGCTATAGCAAAAACCTTCATCTCTTCAATAAAATTCAAACTGTTGTTGCTGGATACACTGTCCGTTCCAATGGTAACATTAATTCCTCTTCTGAGTAATTCCGGTACATTGCAAACGCCGCTTGCCAATTTTAAATTGCTGATCGGATTGCTGGCAACAGTAACACCCTTTTCTTTCATTATATCCATATCTTGTGACTCTACCCATACGCAATGAGCTGCTGTAGTTTTGGAGTCTAACAATCCAAGCTCATTGAAATATTGTATAGGAGTCTTGCCGTTATGCCTTGCCTTGCATTCTTCATGCTCTAATTTTGTCTCTGAAACATGAACATGCATATTAGCACCGATTGCCTTTGTATAAGCTGCCATCTGCATAACAGTCTTGGGATTGGAAGTATACTCAGCGTGAAGACTCATATCAATTTTTATTCTCTCTCCTGCTGCATTATGATAATTGCCATATAATGCTTTCATTTCAGAAAAAGCTTCAATATCATATAAATCGGAATCGGAAAAATTGGTTACTCCTCTGCCGATATTATCTTTTGTTCCGGCCTGCTCTATTGCCTTAACCATGTCTTCACAAAAATAATACATATCTGTAGTAGACACGATACCATATCGTAGAGATTCCGCCATGGCCATCATCGTACCCCAATAAACAGCATTGCCGTCCAGCTTAGCCTCAAATGGAAAAATTCTTTCATTTAGCCATGCCTGTAAGGCTAAATTTTCGCCGTAGCCTCTCAAAAGAGTCATGGGAGAATGAGCGTGGGTATTATAAAATCCACACATCAGCAGCTTTCCTTTTCCTTCATAGCTTTCTCCGTAATCTTCTCCGGGCATCTCTTTACCAATATAATCGATTTTTTCATCTTTTATACCTACATACATATTTTCCTGCAGTTCCATGTTTTCATCTAAAATTGATATATTTTTAAAAATCATTTTGAAACCTCCTAATTATTTCAAGTAATATTATTACATTGACGTTATATTATATCATACATAAATATATATTTCATGCTTTTTTAAAAACACCCTTTATATTTTTCCAGCTTTTGTTAGTGCCATTTTTTCTTAAACTTTAGTATAAATTTTCCTCAATTACAAACAATATGAATGAAAATTTAGCAAGGATTTTATACGACTTGCATTTTAATCCATAAGTATTTAGGAGGAATCATTTATGAAAGCAACAGGCATAGTTAGAAGGATAGACGACCTCGGCAGAGTTGTTATACCAAAAGAGATAAGAAGAGTCCTCAGAATTCGGGAGGGAGACCCTCTTGAAATTTATACTAGCAAAGACGGCGAAGTGATATTAAAGAAATATTCTCCTATTAATGAGCTTAGCCAATTTGCAGGTGAATATGCAGAAACAGCATCAAGCGTTTTGGGGAGCACCGTTGTAGTATCCGATACAGATCAAATTATCGCTGTATCCGGAGGAATGAAAAAGGATTTATTAGATAAAAAGATCGATCATGAACTGGATCGGCTTATCCAGAGTAAAAATAGGTTGATGGAGCAGAACAGAATAGTTGTACCGATTATTTCTCAGGGGGATTCCATCGGCTCTATTACTATTCTGCCAAAGGATGATAAAGTCTTAGGAGATGTAGAACTAAAAGCTGCCGAAATCGGTGCATCTTTCCTTGCACGTCAAATGGAAAACTAAATATGGCAACAAAAAACCTGGCCAAGTATTTCAACCAGGTTTTTTTACAGCTTCTATTTTTCTTTCATAATCTCCAGAACCTTTAAGGTTTCTTCCAGTTTATTATTTTTTTCCATGGTATATCGAATCATAGGTTTAACCCCGCCATGTATAAATATCCTCATGCCAAATTTTTCTGACAGTCTGCCAAAGGCTTCTGCCTTCAAAGGATTCTCCGGAGCGAAATCAAAAATAATTTTATTTCCGTCTTCATGGATTCGAATAATGCATAGCTTTTCTGCCATAGAACGAATCCTGGAAACACGGATTAAATTCATGGTTTCCTTAGGAATTTCACCGAACCGATCAATTAGCTCATCAATGATTTCTTCTTCTGATTCCTTACTGTCTACCGAAGCGATTTTCTTATACATCTGCAGCTTAAGTACTTCGTCTGCAATATATCTGTCCGGAATGTAAGCAGTAACCTGAATTTCTATGGATGCTTCTTCCCTGTCCGGATTGACAATCTCTCCGCCCAGAGCCCTCACAGCGTCATCCACCAATTTACAGTACAGCTCATAACCGATCATCATCATGTGGCCATGCTGTTCCATCCCTAAAAGATTTCCCGCACCTCTTATTTCCAGATCTCTCATAGCCACTTTGAAACCTGCACCAAATTCCGTAAACTCTTTAATCGCACGCAATCTCTTTTCTGCCACCTCAGACAAAATTTTATCCTTCTGAAACATTAAATAAGCATAGGAAAGTCTCGTACTTCTTCCTACTCTTCCCCTTAGCTGGTAGAGCTGAGACAGTCCTAATCTATCCGCATCAAGCATGATGATGGTGTTAGCATTGGGAATATCAATGCCTGATTCTACAATGGTGGTGGCCACAAGAACATTGCTTTCATTATTAATAAATCGAATCATGATATCTTCTAATTCATGTTCATTCATTTGTCCGTGAGCTACTTCTACCCTTGCTTCCGGAACTAATCTGTTGATATGAGCTGCAATTTTATTGATTCCAAGAACTCTGTTAAAGATTACATATACCTGTCCATCCCTGGCTAATTCCCTTTCAATAGCCGTTCTGACCAATTCATCCTCTTGCTCAAGAACATAGGTTTGTACCGGATATCTCTCCTCCGGCGGTTCCTCTATCAGGCTCATGTCCTTAATACCCACTAACGACATATGAAGGGTTCTTGGAATAGGGGTAGCAGACATAGTCAGGACATCAACATTTTTCCGAAGCTGTTTTATAGCTTCCTTATGCTGAACACCAAACCGCTGTTCTTCATCAATAACCAGCAAGCCTAAATCCTTAAAATGAACATCCTTTGATAACATTCTATGAGTGCCGATAACTAAATCCACCGAACCTTTTTCCAACTGTGACACAATTTCATCTTGTTGTCTTTCACTCCGAAATCTGCAAAGCATTTCAACTTTGAAAGGAAATTTTTCAAATCTGTCTTTTAAGGTCATATAATGCTGATTGGCAAGTATCGTAGTGGGAACAAGCACCGCGGCCTGTTTGCCTTCTGCTACACACTTGAACAAAGCCCTGGCCGCCACCTCTGTTTTGCCATATCCCACATCTCCGCAAAGAAGTCTGTCCATGGCAAGAGGCCGCTCCATATCGGCTTTAATTTCTTTAATAGATCTTAATTGATCGGTGGTTTCCTGATAAGGAAAACTATCCTCAAATTCCTTTTGCCAAACGGTATCCTGTGAAAATGCATACCCTTGTTCAATCTGGCGTGCCGCCGAAAGCTCCAATAGCTCTTTTGCCATATTGGCAATAGCTGCTTTTGCTTTAGCTTTGGTTTTTTTCCATTCGCTCCCAGATAATTTGTTTATTTTCGGCGTTGCCCCATCTGCACTTACATACTTTTGGATTAAATCCATCTGTTCCACCGGAACATAAAGCATGTCTTCTCCTGCATATTTTATTTTTAAATAGTCTTTTTTGACCTTCTGTACGGTGAGCTGTTCTATACCTAAGAATTTACCGATACCATGATTTTCATGTACGACAAAATCTCCTTTATGCATATCGGAAAAGCTCTGTATCGCCTTTCCTTTGGGTTTATTTCCTTTATTTCTGCTTTTACCCTGTTTTTGATTTGTAAAAATATCTCCATCCCAAATATAACAGATTTTTTCATCCGGAAACTCCATACCTCCGGTAATGCTGCCTTTTTTGAGAGTAATTTTCCCAATCAGTCCGTTTCGTTCTATGAATTCCGTGAGATTTTCCACTCTTTCTTCCGTAGAACAAACGATTACAACGTTATAATCTTCCTTTATATATCGTTTCAAAGCTTCTGTCAAAAGATCCATCCTGCCGTTAAAGACCGGACCTTGCTTACTTGCCACATTATGAAGCTCTGTCAGTTTAACATTGCCTTTCAATTTTTTCTGAAAAGGTGTAAACAAATAAACATTTGGCTGCTCATACAGCTTAAAATAAGCCTTTTCATCAGAAAAAGATTTAAAATCTTTCGGTATTACATAGCCTGTTTCAAGAAGTACCTCAAAATCCAGTTTAAATTCTTTTGTTCTGGCTTCTAATACCTCGATTACTCTATCCGGATCGTCAATCATTACGAAAGAACTGTCCGGCAAATAATCCCACAAACATGCTGTCTCATCATAAAAGTAATGAATATAATTTTCCAGCAGCTGAATATTTGTTTTGTTTTCCACATATTCAAGCAATTCATTTTTTCTTTTTTCCAGCTGCTGCAGCTTATAAATTTCTTCCTTACTTTTTTGTTCCTTACTGTTTAATCGTTTTAAATATGCCGTATATTCTTTATCGATCTTTTTTGCTGCCTTTTCAAAGCTTTCTTCATCATTCAGCAGAAGCTCTGAAGGATAGATTTCTATGGACCTTAAATTCTTTGAAGCACGCTGAGTGTCCAGATCAAAAGCCCGCATTGAATCTACTTCTACATCAAAGAGTTCTATACGGTATGGATTTTCGGCATCCGGTGTAAAAACATCAATGATGCTCCCACGTACGCTAAACTGTCCCTTTGCATCCACCATGGGAACTCTTTCATATCCCATGGCGATCAGTCTCTTCTTAAACGCCTCTAAATCTATTTCATCTCCGTCATTCAGAACTACAGCATTTTTTTTAAAATAGTTTACCGGAGCCATTTTCTTCAGAGAAGCAGCAACCGGTGCAATAATAAAGCAATCCTCTCCGGTAACCATTGCTTTTAAAATCTTTAACCGCTCTAAAAGATCATGATGATTTTTTGCTTCATACCGAAGAAAAATCTCTCCTGTATCCGGCATTACATAAACATTTTTATGGGCAAAAAAAGACAGGTCCTCCGCCAGTCTCTTTGCTTTTATTGCAGAGGAGGTCACTACTAAAGTAGGCCCTGCCGCCTTTCCTGCAATACGCGCACAGACAGGTGCTACCCGCCCTTCTGATATTCCGGATATATTTATGATTCTATTATCATTCATTACCCTTCTCTTCTCCTACAGCTCCCTTTGTATTGTATTCATTCATCGCCCTATCTATTCCATACTGTAAAAAGCATTCTACAGCATCGGCAGCATGAACAACAGCTCTTTCAAAGATCTCTTTTTCGCCTTTAGAAAATCCGCCTGTTACAAAATCTTTCAAATCCACGTTTCCGCTTTTACCCATGCCGATTCGTATTCTCGGGAATTGATCTGATTGCAAATCATATACTATGGATCTCATACCGTTATGAGTTCCTGCACTTCCTTTTTTTCGAATTCTTACACTTCCAACCGGTATGTCAATGTCATCATATATCACCATTAAATTCTCGATATCTTCTTTATAGTATTCCATCACTTCACGCACTGAATTACCGCTTAAATTCATATAAGTCTGCGGCTTTACCAATAAAACTTTTTGGCCGGAGATATTTCCTTCTCCGACCAAAGCTTTATGTTTTATTTTTGTAATTTTAATTCCGTGTCTGTCAGCCAGATAATCCAAGGTAATAAACCCGATATTGTGCCTTGTGTTTTCATATTTTTTTCCCGGATTTCCAAGTCCAACAATTACATACATAATTTATATTATCCTTTATATATTATTAATCAAAAAGCTTACTGATTGAATCATTCGTAAATATTCTCATCATAGCCTCTGCAAATAGGGGTGCTACGGAAAGAACTTTAATTTTATCAATTACTTTTTCTTCCGGAATAGGTGTAGTATTTAGAAGAACAAGCTCTTTTATTGCGGAATCGGCAATTCTCTCTATAGCCGGCCCGGAAAGAATCGGATGTGTCGCACATGCATACACTTCTTTTGCCCCCAGATCCTTTAAAGCATTCGCAGCATTTGTAATGGTACCTGCTGTATCAATCATGTCGTCTACAAGAATAGCAGTTCTTCCTTCAATGTCACCGATAATGTTCATGATTTCAGATTTATTTGGTTCCGGTCTTCTCTTATCAACAATAGCAATCGGTGCATTTAAAGGCTGCGCCATATTTCTCGCTCTTGTAACACTTCCGTGATCCGGAGAAACAATAACTAAATCCTCCAAATTTTTTCCTTGAAAATACTTAACTAATATAGGCATCCCCACCAGATGATCCACAGGAATATTAAAGTAGCCCTGAATCTGTGCTGCATGTAGATCCATTGTAACTACTCTGTCCGCTCCCGCTGCTACCAATAAATCAGCTACAAGCTTTGCTGTAATAGGATCTCTTGCCTTTGCTTTTCTGTCTTGACGGGCATAACCATAATATGGAATAACTGCATTAATTCTTCCTGCCGATGCTCTCTTCATCGCATCAATCATAATCAACACTTCCATCAGGCTGTTATTAACGGGGCCGCAAGTCGGCTGAACAATATAAGTATCGATTCCTCTCACTGTCTCCCATAAATTAACGGAAATTTCTCCATCGCTAAAGGTACTCACAGTAGCCTTGCCTAATGGTTTTCCCATAATCTTGGCAATCTCCTCAGCTAATGCTGGATGTGAATTACCCGTAAAAATTTTGAAATCTGAAAATGCTCCGCTCTTCATTTGTTTTCTACACCTCTTTCTGTTTTATCAAATAGCTTCTTTAGTAATAATATATTAATTCCTAAATAGAATATCAAACTTCGCTCTTTTCTGTGTGTGTCTTATTTTTCTTTTTTCTTCAGTAAGCCTCTTCGCTCCACCCAGCCTTCAATGATTTTTTCCTTAGCACGGGCCACATAAAGTGCCCCTTTAGGAACATTTTTAGTAACCGTGCTTCCAGCTGCTACATAAGCACTCTCTTCTACCTTCACCGGAGAGATCAGATTGGTATTGCAGCCGATAAAAGCTCCGTCTCCTATCACTGAACGGTGCTTATTTTTACCGTCATAGTTAACAAATACAACGCCGCATCCCAGATTCACATCCTTGCCTACGTCCGAATCCCCGATATAAGTTAAGTGGGAAGCTTTTGCTCCATCATCCATGCTGGAATTTTTAACCTCAACGAAATCTCCCACTTTGCAGCGGTTTCCAATGCTGCTGTTCGGTCTTAGGTAAGCGAAAGGACCGATTTTGGTATCATTGCCTACAGAGCTTTCTATTATCACAGAAGCCTGAATATCTGTCCGATCGCCTATGGTAGAATCTTTAATTCTGGTATTCTGGCCGATGACACAATCAACTCCGATTATAACTCTACCTTCCAGTACAACGCAAGGATAAATTACAGTTCCCTTTCCTATACTTACCTCTGGTCCTATGTAGGCTGTTCTTATATCAACAAACTCTACACCGTTTTCTAAGTGTTTTTTATTTATTTCCAGTCTTTCTGTTTCCAGTTTAAGACATTCTTCCATTGTCATAGTTCCTAATTTTATCTCCTTCTGTCTTTTTCTAATATGATCTCCGCAACCTTATAAATATCACCGGCTCCCATTGTAATAACTAAATCACCGCTTTGAGCGTTATTGACTACAAAATTTGCAATTTCATCAAAGTCACTGAAATAATAAACATCTTTCGTTGGATTCACTCTTTTTATTTCATTGACTAATTCTTTGGAGCTTATTTTATAAACATTTTTCTCTCTGGCCGCATAAATTTCAGCTACTACGATTTTATCTGCTTTTTCGAAAGACTCCGCAAACTCATCGAATAGAGCAAGTGTTCTTGTATACGTATGAGGCTGGAACAAGCACCATAAATCATTGTGAGGAATGTTCTGTGCAGCAGAGAGGGTTGCTTTAATTTCCGTAGGATGGTGAGCATAATCATCCACAATCTGAATATTATCAGAAGTAACACCAATAATATCAAATCTGCGCTGAGTACCTGTATAGGTTTCCAATGTAGCCACAATATCATCAATATCTACTCCCAAGGAATGACAGCACGCAAAAGAAGCAAGCGCATTCAAAATGTTGTGCTCGCCTGGTATAGATAACTGTATTGTACATAATCGGCTTCCGTTGTGGTTTACATAGAATTGCGGCATTCCAAAGGAATTGAACGTTATGTCAGTAACGTAATAGGTACAGTTTTCATTGAAACCAAAAGTTATAGCATTCGGTAAATCTTTTATAATACCATTTACAAAAGGATTTGCCTCATAGGCAACAATCATGCCGTCTTTTCCTACGAGATCCGCAAATCTTTTAAAAGAGCTGACAATATGATCGATATCTTTAAAATAATCCAGATGATCGGAATCAATATTTAGTATTATTTCAATTCTAGGCTTCAAATGAAGAAAACTATCCATGTACTCGCAGGC
>DKLE01000151.1 GCA_002455605.1 Firmicutes bacterium UBA6648 | reverse complement strand
TTGCAGCATTTCACATTTCACACAAAAACCAAGGTGCACCATAGTCTCAAAAAATGCTCTGAAGAAGGCGCCGATTTCATGCTCTGCCGATGTCATTGAGCCCATTATTTTATCCAGGATATTTGTGTTTCCCGTTTCAATTCGCTCTCTGCGAGACTTAACCTGTCTGCTTTGCATTTTTTTTGCAGCCAGAACGGCCTCTTCTTCGTTTTGTTTCCGGGCTTGAGCTTCGATCTCCAGTAAAATTTTCTCGTTTTCTTCTTCCAGAATTCTTGCTGCTTCTTTTTCTGCCCGTTCTGCCGCCTCCGCCTTTGCCTGTTGTTCCTGCCGCTCCTTTGCAAGCTCTTCCGGTGTTTTAGGAAATCCTTTCAAAAAATCATTTTCTTTGTTTTTTCCTAAATTGCCCAAATCAGCAATCAGCGCTCCCGGTTTGCTTTTCTTTTTGCTTTTCTTTTTCTGTGATTTATCTAAATCTTCTTTGAAGAATTTTGCCATATTTCCGCTTCGCTAAGCCGCTCATTAAAACAGCTACAACGTTCCCCCATATCATTTGTTCCTGTATCTTTACATTTCGTACATTTGTATCGAATTTCCATATAATCCACAGGAAAATTATTTTCAGTAAGCTTAAAGGCCTTTTCCTCGCCTAAAGCATCTATCTTAATTCGAAATCTCTCAAGCTGCTCTTTGGCATTATCCGCTCCTGATACCATAATCCTTGACAGCTTCATGCCTAGATCTCTTACCTCTTCGTCTATTTTCTTTATTTCCGGTAACTGATCATAAACACCTTGACGTCTATCAGCCGCCTCGGCTTCCGCCTTTTCTCTGATCATATCATAATATCTCAGCACAGTTGTCATATTTACGGCTTTGCCTCCACCAGAATTATCGGAATGATTTGCTCCCGCTGCGCCAGGATTACTTTCTTGGTACCAATTTTTTAAAATCTTATGTACATAATTTATATTGGGATTGGAAATTCCACTGGTTTTTCCGCATGCTTCCAAGACTCTATCTAGTTTATATCCCATTTCACCGAACCAGGAATCCATTAAATGCTTTTCCTGCTCTGTAGCGTTTCTGTTAAATCCAAGCGCTTTCATAACACGCTTATATAAATAATGCCTATTGTCTATTTCCTGTAAATAGGCTTCTATCTCTTCTTTTGTCCGAAGATTTTTTTCTGTCCACTCTTTTACAATGGTCCCCACATAATTGGCGGAATCTTTCTTTCGCGTGTTTTTACAATAGGAATAAGCATAAACAATCACATCCGGTTCTGCACCAAACTCTTCTATCCATGACAGAATGGCTATAGGCTCATTTCCCCCCAGAAGCCTTCCTACAATTTTTTCAATCGAACAATACATGTCCTTTACATCAATATTCATCAGCTTATTGGGCAAATCAGAACCTGATTTATTCTTTGTGGTTTTTTTCGTCTGCTTGCCATATAAAAGCTCTTTCAAGTTTATGAACTCTACATCATAGTTAAATTTATCCTTGGGATCATCAAAATGTTTTTCGATTACGCCAAGTGCTTCCCAATAGGACCAGGCTTTTAAGACATCTTCAGCTGCCATGGAAAGCTGTTTGGCAATGGTTTCATTATCCATATAATGCCCTGCATCTGCATACATAAGTGCAAAAAGATAAACTTTTACATATTCAGCAGGGGCACCTGCCATATATTCACTTATAAATACATTTTCAACATTGGTATCTAAAAGGTAAAGTTCACTTGCTTTTTTTTTAATAAAATTATTTTGCATGTCACCTTCCTACTCATTTATCTGATATTACTCTTGTCCACAAATCTCGTATATTTACCTAACCAAGTCAACTCAACGGTTCCCGTAGGCCCGCTTCTCTGTTTTGCAATAATAACTTCACAAACCCCGGGCTTATCTGTTTCAGGATTATAATAATCATCTCGATATAAGAAAATTACAATATCTGCATCCTGTTCAATGGAGCCCGATTCTCTAAGATCAGAAAGTATCGGCCTGTGATCCGTTCGCTGTTCCGGAGCACGAGAAAGCTGAGAGAGCAAAATAACCGGACAATCCATCTCTCTCGCCAGAAGCTTTAAATATCTGGAAAGGGCAGAAATCTCCTGCTGCCTGCTTTCATTTCTTCCTTCATAGTTCATTAGCTGAAGGTAGTCTACCACAATCATATCCAGACCTTTTTCAGCCTTTAACCGCCTGCATTTATTTTTCATTTCCATAATGGAAATCCCAGGGGTATCGTCTATAAAAATATTGGCCTTGGATAGAGCATCCAAGCCCAGATTAATATCTTCCCAGTCCTTTCGCTCCAATTGTCCCGTCTTTAATTTCTGCATTTCTATTCGAGATTCCATGGATAAAAGCCTTTGTCCAAGCTCTTCTTTTCCCATTTCCAAGCTAAAAACCAAAACGGTTGCTTTTCCCTTTATAGCCGCCTGCAATGCGACATTTAAAGCAAAAGCAGTCTTTCCCATGGCCGGTCTTGCGGCTAAAATAATCAGATTGGAACGCTGAAATCCCGCTGTTTTAGCGTCTAAATCAATAAAGCCTGTAGGTATTCCTGTAACATTACCCTCAAGCCTTGAAATTTCATCTATCATTTCCATATTGGAAAGCAGCACATCCTGTAATGCCGCATAATCTTTATTCTGCCTTTTCTGAGCGATTTCAAAGATGCCTCTTTCAGCATGATCCAGAACAGTTTCAGGCTCTGTTTTTTCCTGATAACTTTCTTCTATGATTTCTCCTGCTGTTTTTATCAAATTTCTAAGAACCGCTTTCTCGGCAACGATTTTTCCATATTGAACTGCATTTGCTGTAGATGGTACACTGCTTGCCAGTGATAAAACATAGGCACGGCCTCCAACCATGTCTAACGCTTTCCTGCGCTTCAGTTCTTCGGCAACAGTCAGGGCGTCTACCGGCTCATTTTTTCTGCAGAGCTCCACAATTGCATGGAAAATTTCTTTGTGAATTTCGCTGTAAAAATCCTCGGCTTTTACTGTTTCTATTATATCAAACAGTGCATCTTTATCCAGCATAGCTGCCCCTAATACGGATCTTTCTGCATCATCATTATGAGGAGGTATTCTATCTAACATTTAAATCACCTAAACTGAAACTTTAACTTTTACAATTCCGGCAACTTCTGGATACAACTTTACTTCCACTGAAAACTCTCCCGTGGTTTTAATTGGGCTTTCTAGCACAAACTTTTTCTTATCAATATCTATTTTATGCTGTTTGCTTAAAGCTTCTGAAATATCTTTGGATGTGATGGATCCAAACAGCCTTCCGCCTTCTCCGCCTTTTGTTATGATGGAAACAGTCAATTCTTTTAATCGTTCAGCCAGCTTTTGCGCCGCAGCTTTTTCTTCTGCTTTCTTTTCCGC
>DKLE01000267.1:2340-6130 GCA_002455605.1 Firmicutes bacterium UBA6648 | reverse complement strand
CTTTTATATTACATTAAACAAATAAGTGTTTAATACAGAAATATGTTTGTTTATGACAATATTATATACATAATTAATAGACTATGTTAATGTACAAGTGATGCTAGCAGAATAGTTAATCCTATAAAAGTATAGTTGAAAGAAGGATAAAAATGAAAAAGTTTATAATTTTAACAATGGCTGCAATGCTTACGTTAGCTTCAGCTTCAACTTGTTTTGCGGCTGCGTGTGAAAAAGAAAAAATTGTTTCTGAGCCAATTCCAATTACATTTGAAGGAGCTTTTTCAAATAGTGGAATAAACAAGGTGTCCGTGTCAGCAAAGGCACAGTCTGATGACTTAGAAAAATATTTTTCTGGGAAATCAGAAACAAAAGTAAAATACGATAATGTAGGCAAATACAATTTGTATTATAAAAGAGCAGTAGCCTCGAGCGTTGGATATACTGGAAGGCATTACTTAAGAGCATATGTAACAGGATATTCAAGTACAGACACAGAAAGAGTTTTTAAAGACAAGGGCTTTACACTTTATTCAGGATGGGCGACTCAGCCACAGTATCCGGTGACTGGCATTGCTACGTGCAAGTATGGATATTAATAAAAAATACTGCTGTGTGGACATTTATTGTCCACACAGCAGTATTATATCTTAAAAGGAAGATGACAATGAGATTAATACGAAGATTAAATGGTTATTCAGTATTTCTAATAATAATAGCTGTTACTATTACGGTATCTCTGCTCTATTTTATGATGGGCATAGAAAAACAAATGCTGCTTGAAAAGATTGGACAGGGTGATTATAACAAAGGGGCAGTTCATTTTACTTTTAACAGAGAGCAGATATCATTTAAAACTTTAGTGAACTGTTTTAACGACTTAAATAAAAAAGATTTTGCATTAATTTATGATGATTACAGTTCAAATATAAGACAGATTTTTATAAAAGGGGATTATGCTGCACCGCCTTTGATTACTGGCCGATTTTTTAACGAAAATGATTTTAACAATCAAAATAAATTAGCAGTAATAGGAAAAAAATATATTTCTAATATAGAAGAGGTGAATGGTAAGGAATATATAAAGATAAGCAATGAAAGGTTTAGAGTTATTGGGATAATGGGAATTGAAATAGATACTAATCTGGATGACAGAATTATTATCAATGCAGATGCCTTGTATCAAGAACTGCAAAACAAGGTATGTATATTGGATAGTAATTCAAGTATATGGAAAGATAGAAGCTTAGAAATATTTAATGAATTTGAAAAAGCAAATAAAAATATTGTATTAGAGAGTTTAGATATAGAGACTGTTGGAATAGATTATGTAATTAAAAAAAATATAAATATGTTTTTTTTGGGCGGAATAATGCTATTAAGCTATTTATGGTGCAGTTTAACAGTAGCCATGGACTGGATTTATGATAGGAATAAAAAATTGTCTATTATGTCTTTAATCGGATGCAGTGATATACAGTTAACTAAATATATCTATAAACAATATATTTTTCTCGTATCCATTGGATTTTTCTTGGGTGCTGTCATTGCAAGACTGTTTAATATTTATGTTATACACTTTGAATATATTGTAATGGCATTTTTTATAATTTATTTTGTAAGCGGGTTATCTATTTTCACCGCCATAAAGAAGAGCTTTAATACCGTCTTAGCTGAAAGAATTAGGTGATAAAGTGAGAAGTGCTTATATAAAAAGAAATTTAGACGAATTAAAAAGGTTTTTTAAATCCGGGCAAGTTAGTACAGCAATCCTATTTATCCAATGCTTATTTTGTTTTATAATTGTAGCCTATTTATTAAATTATACCCAAAGTGTGAATTCCCACATAAACAGTTTTAATACTAATTTTAATAAAGAAATAACATACTCCCTATTGGATAGGGCAGAAGAGGATGGTAAATTTACCAAGTACATGTCTTATGATGCTGAGTATTTTAATTTATATAAATTTGTACAAGAGTTAAGAAATACAGATGGCTTGTTTTTCTACAGTATTGTTGAACAGCCTATAGATATTCCTGCAGAAAACATTTCTAATAAGTTTGCATACGGATACGAGGACGGACTAGATAAAGAATCTTCGTATAGTGTGGGAGAGAAGGGGAATCCGCTGATATGGGCTAAGAGTATGCAGATTACGGATGATGTACTTGAAAAGTTTGGGGTTAAAGTAGAGTCAGGCAGAGGATTTACAGAGAAGGATTTTGAATTTAATCCAAGTGATACTGTAAAAGTAATTTTAGGAAATGAATATAAATCTTATTATCAGGTAGGAGAGCTGTTTGATGCAGAATATCTTTTTACACCAATAAAATGTCAAGTAGTTGGAATTCTTCCAGAGAAATCTTTAGTTGCTAAATATGGTCACTTTATTTCATTGGATCGATATATTTTGCTGCCATCATTTAACAAAATGAGTTATTATCAGAATCCAGAATTGGCTAAAATAGTGCTTTCTCAACAGGCAAGTGGAGAAATAACGACTATAGATCAGGCAATTGATGTAAATCAGCTAGTGTCACATTTATCTCAAAAGTATGATACGTTAAACTTTATTGTTGTCCGTGAAGATTTAAATAAAATTCAAAACCTATTCAATGTTTCAGAAGAAACTTTAAAACAGCTTGTTATTTTGCTTATCTCAATTGTTATTTTTACAATTATAGGCATTTCCGTAGGCTTTTTTGGACGAATAAAAAGGAATTATAAGACTTATGGTATACATCTGTTAAGCGGTGCATGTATGGCGGATATTGCTATGTATACAATAAATGCAATTGCGGTTGTCATAATGTCCGCATATGCTTTTTCGGCTATAATATCAGCAATGGTATTCGGAATAGGTACATATTTAATAATTATTTTTGGACTGGCTGCTATAATTCTTTTATTATCGAGTCTTTACCCTATATTTAAAATATTAAATATGGAAACCAGCCTGCTGATTAGGAGGGAAGAATAATGAGCCTAATAACATTAAAACAAGTAAATAAGCATTATGGAGAAAACAAGCATATATTGAAAGACATCTCCATCAATATTGAAGAGGGGGAGATGCTGGCTATAATGGGGAAGAGCGGATCGGGTAAATCTACATTGCTAAATATTTTAGGGGGATTGGACGGGAACTATACTGGAAAATACAGATACGAAAATGAAGAAATAAACACATATAATAAAAATAAATTAACCAAACATAGACGAGATAATATAGGATTTGTGGTACAATCTTTGTGTCTTGTTAATGATATGACTGTTTATGATAATATTGAAATGCCTTTAAAATACAGCAGTTATAGCAGACAGGAAAGAAAAAAAAGAGTGTATGAATTACTGGATGAAATAGAAATGGGAGATAGAAAAGATAATTATCCTCATGAGTTGTCCATAGGCCAATGCCAGCAAATAGCCGTATTAAGGGCTGTAGCATGTAAACCTAGACTCCTCTTGGCAGATGAGCCTACGGGAGCCTTGGATTCTGTAACCAGCCGTAACATCATAAAAATGTTTGAACAAATGAATAAACAGGGTATGACTATTGTGATTGTAACCCATGATACAGACATAGCAGCGTGCTGCAAAAGAATGATTCGAATAGTTGACGGTATAATAGAAGGGTAATTGTTAAGCCTTCAAGCTGCGGCATATGTGTTAAGCATTGTCCGTCGGATGCCTTGTGCTTTTTATCGATGGTCTAAGTAGAGGAGCTTCCTCTACTTTTTTGTTATTTATATAAAAATAGTTGCAAAGAAAACCAATGCAATATAG
>DKLE01000267.1:0-2219 GCA_002455605.1 Firmicutes bacterium UBA6648 | reverse complement strand
AATGCAATATAGACTCAAGTTATAATGTGTTTATTAAGGAGGAAGGTATATGAAGTTTTGTTGGAGTACTTTAAGAGTGAGAAACCTGGAAGTGTCGATGGCATTTTATACGGAAGTTATTGGTCTTGAGGTGGTAAACAGGTTTACCGGCGGGCAAGGTGAGGAAATTGCTTTTTTAGGTAATAGTGAAACAAAAATTGAACTTATATGTGATGGAAAGCAAAGAGACACAAATGTAGGGAACGACATCTCATGGGGATTTGAAGTTCCGTCTCTTGAAAAAGTATTGAATTTAATCAAAGAAAAAGGCATTCCTGTGGTCAGCGGACCAGTACAACCGAATCCTCACGTAAAATTTTTCTTTATTGACGATCCGGATGGGATGCGTATTCAGCTGGTAGAAAATATTGCGTAAAATCTATTGAATGGATCATTTATACTAATCTTTTTTATTTAGGGAATAATACTATAAAATATATTATGGAAAGGCGATGGTGTTATGCCCAATAATACAATACCCAATCATTTAGTCAATGAGAAGAGTCCTTATCTTCTTCAGCACGCTTATAATCCTGTGGATTGGTATCCATGGTGCGATGAAGCATTTAGGAAGGCAAGGGAAGAAGACAAGCCTATATTTATGAGCATTGGCTACAGTACCTGCCACTGGTGCCATGTGATGGCACATGAAAGCTTTGAAGATCATCAAGTGGCTGAGATATTAAATAAGGATTTTATATCGATTAAAGTAGATAAAGAGGAACGGCCGGATATTGATAGTATCTATATGAGCGTCTGCCAAGCTTTTACAGGAAGCGGAGGCTGGCCCACCAGCATCTTTATGACCGCTGAGCAAAAGCCTTTTTTTGCAGGAACATATTTTCCTAAAGAATCGAATTACGGCATGATAGGATTTATTGATCTACTGCATACCATCCTTGAAAATTGGAAGGTAAACAGACAGCAGCTGATAAACTCTTCGGAAGAAATCGTAAAGAGACTAAATGCTTCTGCCAGAGGGAAAGGCAAGCCAGACAGCCAATTAATAGAGCAGGCGGTTGGTCTCTTTGAAAGAAGCTTTGATAAGAATTATGGGGGATTCGGCCGTGCTCCTAAATTTCCAACTCCGCATAATTTACTGTTCTTGATGAATTATTACCAATTAACAGAAAATAGAACGGCAATGACTATGGTTGAAAAAACATTGATTCAAATGTATAAAGGTGGTATATTTGATCATATTGGCTATGGATTTTCTAGATATTCCACGGACGATTACTTTCTTGTACCTCATTTTGAAAAGATGCTCTATGATAATGCTCTACTGATGATGAGTTATACGAGAGCATTTGATTTGACCGAAAAAACGATTTACAAAGAAATTGCAGCTAAAACCGCAGATTATATTTTACGGGAAATGACAAGTGAAGAGGGCGGCTTTTATTGTGCGCAGGATGCGGACAGTGAAGGCATAGAAGGTAAGTACTATGTGTTTGAGTATGATGAAACGGTTAAATTGTTAGGAAAAACAGTTGGTAAAGCATTTAATGAGTTCTATGGAATCACAAAAGAAGGTAATTTTGAAGGTAAGAACATATTAAATCGACTGAACAATCCGGAATTGGATGATAGATTTAATGAGTATATTCCACAGCTTTATCAATATAGAAAATCCAGAATGCAGCTTCATTTAGATGATAAAATTTTAACTTCATGGAATTCTTTAATGATTGCGGCTTTTGCTATGATGTTTCATGTGTTTAATGAACCTAAATATTTGGAGGCTGCCAAGACAGCAGATAATTTTATTACAAAAAATCTCATGGAAAATAACACTTTATTTGTTAGTTTTCGTGAAGGAGTCCGCTCATCCAAAGGATTTTTAGATGACTATGCTTTTTATATTTTTGCATTAATTCAATTATATGAAGCAACATTGGACAATAGCTATCTTCACAGAGCAGTCAACATCTGTCATAAAACGCTAAAGGATTTTCATGATAAAGAGACAGGTGGATTTTATCTGTATGGTAGGGAAAATCAACAATTGATTATTATACCTAAGGAAACCTATGACGGAGTTATTCCCAGCGGAAACTCCGTTATGGCTTACAATCTTGTAAAGCTTGCTAACATTACAAAGGATACAATTTTTACGGAAGAAGCAAAAAATCAGTTGGAATTCATGTCCTCACCGACGAAAGAATATCCGGCAGGAT
>DKLE01000220.1:565-4191 GCA_002455605.1 Firmicutes bacterium UBA6648 | reverse complement strand
AAGCAATAGGAAAAGCCAAAATTCTTATTCCCACTTTTTTAAAATTCTCTACTACGGTACCTTCCCTTCCCAGTTCCAGTCCTACAAAAAACAATAATACACAAAGACCCACCACTAAAAGATTGCCTGATATTTCTGTGATAAAAAAATCCGGAATAAAGAAATAACCGCAGATCATTCCCAGGGTTACAAAGCCTATAATAATCTTAGTCATCTATTTTCACACCCTTTCTGTCTATACGGAAAAATTTCCTCATTAAAAAGCAGCCCAAAATACTTCCTGCAAATGCAAAGACTGTAATAACGGCTGCTTTCAAGCCGATGGTCTGAAGAGATCTGATCACTCTTTCGTCTGAGCCGATTCTGGCTCCCATGGTAAAAATCAACAGAATCAGACATCCTGTCGTCACTTTATTCGTCCAGCTGTAATCCTTTTCTTTATCAGTATATTTCGCTCCTACGAAATAACCGATTAACGCTGTTCCCAAATATAATATTAAAAGTCCCACAACACACGCTCACTTTCTATCTACTGCTATTTATACGCTTCATTCAAGGATTTAATTATACCCTTTGCTACTGCCAATGCATATTTATCGGTGTAATCCGCTTTTTTCATCATTTCAAAATCGCTTTCATTGGAGAGAAAGGCTCCTTCAACAATTATCGCCGGCATATAGGTTTTGTTCAGAACAGCCATTTCCGGTGAATTTTTTATTCCCCTGTTATGGGTTCCTAAACTTTTCACCATTTCATTCTGCACATTTTGAGCGATGTCCTTGCTCTGTATACCGTATAAGTCCATTTCACTTTTGCCTTCCGTATTCTTCTTACTGTTGTATAATATTTCTGTGCCGTTAGGCGCAGAGCTCTCACTGGAATTATTGTGAATGGAAATAAATATCGTTGCTCCCGCATCATTGGCTTTTTGAGCTCTTTCTAAAAGGGTATAATAAATATCAGTTTCTCTTAAAACATAAGTGCTGACCCCTGCACTTTTTAAATATTCGTTTAATTTAATACCGATAGGTAAATTTAGTTCTTTTTCACTAAGTTCATCAGACATATTTTTATGTCCGATGGAACCGCTGTCTTTGCCTCCGTGGCCCATATCAATAACCACCAATTTTCCTTTGGCTGCTTCATTCAGCTTCTCATATTGCCAAGTCGTACTGGTATCCCAATCATTCCCTGTATTACCGTTTTGATTATTATCTCCATCCTTTGAATCTATTATCGGTATCTCCGGCTTAGCAGGAGAAGCAATCACAACACTTCTGGTAGCATCCTCCCAACCTACATTACAACCCAGTGCTTCTGCTGTAAAACGTACAGGAATCATAGTGCTTCCGTAATAATCGTTGTCATGGTCAATAATAAGCGCCGGAACCTCCAGTTCCTTTGATTGGCCGTTTACTAATGCTTTATCGGAACCAATAGTCAAAACTACCTCCGTATCGTCATAGGTAACATGGACACTTTGTGTATCATTATTCCAGGTAACCTTTCCTCCCATCGCTTCAAATAATGCTCTGGCCGGTATTAAAGTACGTTCTTTTATAATCACCGGAGGAACATCCTTCTGTAAAAAGCTTATTTCTTTTCCGTCTAAAGCTAATTTTACCGGATAAAGCTCACAAAATGTAAGCCCCTCCTTTATATCTGATTGCTGAATAGTCGTTCCGGCGTAGACCAGCCCGGAAGTCATTGCAATTAACATAATTATCATGGTTATTGTTGCTATTGTTTTTTTCATCTTATTCCCCTTTTTTTTCGCTGCATTCCTATATACAGTCAATAATCGACTAATTTTAATTATACTATTTTAAGACTGTTTTGAAAACACCAAAACAAAAAGTGATAGAAGAAAATCTATCACTTTTGTGACAAAATATTAAATATTATGTATATACACTATAGGTTAGCTGTTTTTCAACCTAAATTTTCCAACCTCATCGTTAAGAATATTGGATTGTCCGGACAATTCCTCACTTGCTGCAGCACTTTCCTCCGCCGTTGCCGAGTTGGATTGTACTACTGCTGAAATCTGATCCAAGCCTATGGTCACCTGGCCAATGGAAGCTGCCTGTTCGGCTGAAGCTTTAGCAATCTCCGTTATGGCTTTAACCACTTGCTCTGTATTCTGTACTACAGTTCTTATAGCTTCCGCGGTTTCTACAGCAATATTGGTTCCTTCCTCTACTGCCCTCACTGTATCTTCAATCAAAGAAGTGGTATCTTTCGCCGCTTCTGCTGACTTGCCTGCCAGATTTCTTACTTCGTCAGCTACAACGGCAAAGCCTTTACCGGCCGATCCGGCCCTGGCCGCCTCAACTGCCGCATTTAATGCCAGAATATTTGTCTGGAAGGCAATATCTTCAATAGCTTTAATAATCTTACTTATTTCAGTTGACTTTTCAGAAATATCACCCATTGCAGTCATCATCCTGTTCATCTGTACATTGCTGTGCTCTAACTCCTCTTCCACCTTTGCTGACTGTTCATTTGCCCTATTGGCATTATCTGCGTTGTCTTTTATCTGATCTGAAATTAAGTTAATGGATGCTGCTAATTCTTCAATGGAACTTGCCTGTTCCACGGAGCCCTGTGCCAGCGATTGGGAACCTGATGAAACCTGCTCTGCTCCTAAATTTACCTGCTCCGCTGAAACCTTTATATTGCCGAGGGTCTGGCTTAAACTGCCAATGATATCGATCATGGATTTTTCTATCTTCTTATAGATTCCTACATATTCCACTTCCAGATGTAAGTCAAAATTTCCTTTCGCCATTTGTTCAAGGGCGCTGGAAGTATCGGATATAATCTCCCTGGTAGAAGAAAGCATATTTCTCATGCTGTCCGCCATTTTTCCTATTTCATCATTGGAGTGATAATGGATATCCACCTCAAAATTTCCCTGAGAAACCTCATAAACAGCTCCTTCAATCTCTTTAATCGGTTTTACCAATTTAGTGGCAAAGGATATCATCATAACAGCTGCAACTGCCAAGGCTACTACGGAAATACCAATACAAACTATAATCTGCTCATATATGATTTTCATAAATTCTTTTTTCTCAACAGTCACTCCCAATACCCAGCCGTCTGAATCGGAAACTGGAGTTAGAAAAACAAGCTTTTCTACTCCCCCGAACTTCATGCTTCCAAAACAACTGTCGCCCTTTAATGCTTTCTGCTCCAATTCCGCCAATTCTTTTAGTGCCTTATCTTTGTCAGCATTTTTGATGCTATTACTTTGAGATTTTACTGCCTCAAAATCATTATCGGCTATAGAAGTTCCCTGATTATCTATCAGATAACACTGTCCTGTTTCGCCGACTTGTATCTTATTAGTAATGTCTGATAAAAATGTTCCCGGTAAGGTGGCGATAACAGTTCCTACTATCTCCGTGTCATACAGCCCATCTTTCCACAGAGGAGCAGCAACATGCATGGTGACATTACCTGCCGAATCAGTTTCCGGTGCTGCTACAAAAGTTTCTCCCCTTAAGGCTTTTTGGAAATAATTTTTCTCTGAATAGTCTACATTTTCTAAAGAGTTTCCGTTTAAATCAGTCACCGTTAAATCTACTAAGTTAAACTTTTCTGTTTTGCTGTCTAAAATT
>DKLE01000220.1:0-489 GCA_002455605.1 Firmicutes bacterium UBA6648 | reverse complement strand
AAATTTTTCTCTTATTCTCAAAACTGGCCTCTGCATCCCCCAGCCTATTAATCGTCCCCAATTCCTGAACTACATTTCTGGCAGAAAGAATCCTGTTATCAACAGCTTTTGCAGCTGTTTTGGCTGTCTCCCCCATGATTGTCTGAATGGTGTTAAGCGTCCCGTTTAAGCTTAATGTTGCAAATACAATGGACACTACCGATAAGGATACTAATAACAAGATCAAAGTTATTGATAAAATTTTCTTCTTAATACTGTTCATTCTAAAACCACTTCCTTTTTTACATTAAAATCGTTAAATTAATTTTTTCTTTTTGCATTAATTATTGATACTATTTGGTACGATATGCATCATGTATACATAAATTAGCAAAAATTAATTTGCTTTTCGATAAAATATGTTGTATAATGTTCAATGTTAGTTGGTGTGGGGCACTAGCTCAATGGATAGAGTCGCAGACTTCGAATCTGTCGGTTGGGGGTTCGAGT
>DKLE01000274.1 GCA_002455605.1 Firmicutes bacterium UBA6648 | reverse complement strand
AAAGTTCTTGCAAAAAACAATCAAGGCTTGGGTCTTTAAAACGAATCCAAACACCATCACATTTCTCGCAATCCTCAGGGGAATTAATTCCATGTAACTCAAAAGCTGCTAAATCACTAAAATCAAACCTACGCTTTTCACCTGTAGAAATTTTAGTTACTTCAAACTCAATCATCAATATACCTCCATTAAGTGCGTAATTAAGCTTATTTACGCTCATTTTGCATTGCTTTTTTAAAATTTATAATAGTATTTTTTCTTTTCAAATGATTTCTGATAGTTCCTTCTGACACATTAAGCTTATTAGCAATTTGTCTATTGCTCAACCCTATAGATTTAAATTCTTGGATTTCTGTTATGTCTATTTCCAAACGTTTTCTTCCATTTTGGGATTTCTCAAACTTGTTATAGGTTATTAAATTTTTTTGAATTTCTGTTAAATCATCCTTTGAAATAACATAGTATTCTCTTGTTTGCAAATCAAATTCGAAGTCCCCTTCATTTTTATATATTTTTTCTAAAATCTTATTTTCATATTGCTCAATAATTGTATCCAATGCTTTATTAATATTTTCATCATTTTTAGAAAGTAAACCTAATATAGCACTTTTATTATTCATACATTCCTCTCAATCTGCGTAATTAAGCTTATTTACGCAACTCTTCTATTAATGAGATGCTTATTAATAATAATTTCTTCATGTTTAACCCTAATATTTTATATTTTGGCTTAGATTTGCCATGACACCCCCTATAACCGCCGAAAGGTTTACCTTTCGTGCAGCCACTTTAGTGGGCGTGGTTTAGGTGGGTGTCAAGTCCCTTTTGACTAATATTTTTTGATATAAGAAATTGCTCTGGATGCTTGCTGTTTCTCTATTCCAAGTGTTGCTATTTCTTAATTATAACTATCCGCTTAAATATTTTAGCTCGTATAGTTTCTAGTCAAAAAAACTATGCCCTTGAATTTTTTAGCGGGCATAGTTTTTTAATACTTACCGAAAAGAAAATTAGTATTCCGCTCCCGCTCCTAAGTAACTGGCTGACCGTCCTTGTATAAATAAACAATTCTACCATCGTCGTATTGACGGTATTGTTCATTTATAACCCCTTGTTTGCCATTTGTTTTACTTAATGAATAATAAGTAGAATATTCTGCATATCCATCATAATACCAACATGAATATCCACCAACGGTTTCACATGACAATGAAGAATAACCACTATTAAGGTTTAAAGATTCTTTTGAATTATCTTCATAGACAATAGTTATTAGCACAGGAATGTAGTATCTTAATCCACTTACAGATTTTGATTGCCAAGTTTGCTTTATATCTTTAGGCATTTCATTTGCAGAAAGATTACAATTAACTGTATAAGTTATTTTTTCATTGGCGTAATTGCAATTGCTGATTTTTGCATCTATAACCGACAATCTTTCTAATTCTGCGGTATATTGATTCTTAAAAGTAGTTAAAAATTGTCCATTTATTGATTTAATAGTTTGGGAAGGTTTAAAGGCTATAGAGAAAGTGGCTGTTACATTACTATCAGGGTTTATATTCTTTTGCCATGTATTGCCGTCTGAATGTCTCCAAATATCATAATATCCAATATCTACGATCTGTTCTGTTGAATTTGCAAAAACAGTACAAGGAATGCTTAATGAAAAGATTAATACAATTAATAAAATAGTGAATTTTTTCATTATAACTTCACCCCCTGAATCAAATATGCTGTATTTCCCAAAACAATTCTTATTTCTTTTCCAGAAGGAGTAACTGGTGATGTGAAAAGGTACATTTTATATCCATCAACGTCCCAATAATTTGATGTTGGAGAAATAGTATCTGTTGTAAAGTTATTTCCTACAAATACAGCAAAACTTTGCTCAACTTTCGAGAATACCCGTATTTGATTACCGTTATAAACATCTATTTTAGCAATCTGTAAATCACTCAAGGTCGCTGTTTTCTGTGGCAATACAGTGCTTTTACCACTTTTATATGTGATGGTAAATGTACTTTGTTCTTGTTTGTCCATTTCTTGCTTTACTTCTGTACGAAGAGTTGGATCTAATAATTTCATAATCATGGTGCAAGCTTCTGCTCTGGTTGCAGTTTTTTGTGGTCCGAAAGTGCCATCAGAATATCCTGTTATAATTTTTGCAGAATATACATTAAGAACATAATCTTGATAACTGTTCTTAATTTTAGAATAATCGGAAATACTTGATATTAATGAGTCTTTACTATTAACAGTTAGATTTTCATTTTGAACTTTTGAAGCTACTCTCGAAATGACAGAGCCCATAGTTTCTCGTGTCATTGCCTGGTCATAAGAAGTAACGTTAATTTCATCTTTTTCTAAAACACCTAATTCAATAGCTTTTGAGAAATAACCTGTAGCCCAATGTTTATCAGTAACTGCCTGACTTCCTTTTATAGCTCCAATTATTATTTTAATGAACTCTGCATTGGTTATTGTATTATTTGGCTTAAACGTACCATCTGAATAACCATTAATGCTTCCACGTTCTACAAGCTTGCTCACATACGGATATGCCCAATTAGTAGATTTTATATCTGTAAAACTTGTAGCAGCATAGCATATTGCTGAACTTGCTAGTAGAAAAATAACCACTGCTATCATTATAAAAAATTTAATTTTTTTCATTTTTTCCTCCAATTATTCACTTAATTTATATTAATATTATACCATATAAACGTTAAATTTTCAACGTTTATACTCATTTTTCAGCTTTCTTTATTCATATATTTTTCCTTTCCTTCTTCTGCTGACAGTTCAGCTATTATTTTATATTGTATTCCATGTAAGCATTTCCTTCAAAATCCTTCCATGTGAATCTATTATCCTCCAATAGCATATAACTGTGAGGGCTGTTTTCTTTAGGAATTGAAACGGAACCGGGATTCATATAGATATAGTCGACCTGCCCGCCTTCTCCATAGCCTCTGCATTTGGGCACATGAGTATGCCCATTTAGCAAAATGTCACCTTTCTTAAGCGGAGGCAGATGTTCCGGATTTATTTTATGCCCATGAGTGACAAACATCATACGATTCCCTAAATAAAGGATACAGTATTCTGCCAAAACCGGAAAGTTCAAGACCATTTGATCCACTTCTGCTTCACAGTTGCCTCTGACACACAAAATCTCCTGGCTTATACTATTCAGCATTTCTATGACTTTTTTAGGCTCATAAGCTTCAGGTAAATCGTTTCGTGGTCCATGGTAGAGAATATCACCAAGCAGCAATAATTTTTCTGCCCCCTCTTCTTGATAAAGCTCTACCATTTTTTTGCAGTAATAAGCTGACCCATGTATGTCTGATGCTATCATTATCTTCATACTAAAACCCTCCTAGTATCTTACAATTATTCAATACTATAGATTTTATTCTAACATAAAATTTATTTAATTGCATTAATATATATAATAAATAAGGCGGCTTCCAAAGAAACCGCCTTAAAATTATCATTAAATATTTAATTATTCAACAATAGAAGCAACAACACCAGAACCTACTGTTCTTCCGCCTTCTCTGATGGCAAATCTTAAACCTTCTTCGATAGCGATTGGTGTGATTAGTGTGATTGTCATCTGGATGTTATCTCCAGGCATACACATTTCTGTTCCTTCCGGTAACTGTAAATCTCCAGTTACATCTGTTGTTCTGAAATAGAACTGTGGTCTGTATCCGTTAAAGAATGGCGTATGTCTTCCGCCTTCTTCCTTCTTTAATACGTATACTTCGGAAGTAAACTTTGTGTGTGGGTGGATTGTTCCCGGTGCGCACAGTACCTGACCTCTTTCGATTTCTGTTCTCTGTACACCTCTTAGTAACGCTCCGATATTGTCTCCTGTTTCTGCCTGATCTAACAGCTTTCTGAACATTTCAATACCTGTTACTACTACTTTTCTTCTTTCTTCAGTCATACCGATGATTTCTACTTCGTCTCCAACCTTCAGCATTCCTCTTTCTACTCTTCCTGTAGCTACTGTTCCTCTTCCTGTGATAGAGAATACGTCTTCTACCGGCATGATGAACGGCTTGTCGTTGTCTCTTTCTGGTTCAGGAATGTATGAATCTACTGCTTCGAACAATTCTACAATCTTATCTCCCCATGGACCTGCTGGATCTTCTAATGCTCCTAATGCGGATCCTCTGATGATTGGTGTATCATCTCCTGGGAATTCATATTCGTCAAGAAGTTCTCTTACTTCCATTTCTACTAAGTCAAGAAGCTCTTCGTCATCTACCATATCGCATTTGTTTAAGAATACGATGATATATGGTACACCTACCTGTCTTGATAACAGGATGTGTTCTCTTGTCTGAGGCATTGGTCCGTCAGTTGCTGCACAAACCAAAATCGCTCCGTCCATCTGTGCTGCTCCTGTGATCATGTTCTTTACATAGTCAGCATGTCCCGGACAGTCTACGTGCGCATAGTGTCTGTTTGGAGTTTCATATTCAACGTGTGATGTTGAAATGGTGATACCTCTTTCTCTTTC
>DKLE01000170.1:499-7613 GCA_002455605.1 Firmicutes bacterium UBA6648 | reverse complement strand
GACGGAGAAGGAATGGAGTACGTGACCATAGAGGAAGAAAAAATAATTGCGCAGTATAACCGTACGGATAAAGAATTTACGGAGAAAACTCTAAGCCAGATGCTGGAAGAGATATTTATTCAATATAAGGATAACATAGCTGTCACTGACGGAGAAAAGGCACTTTCCTATGAAGCGGTGAATGCTGTCACCAAAGATTTAAAAGATGCATATGAAAGGGCCGGAATCTGTAAGAAAGATAGAGTAGTGGTTTTATCGAAAAAGAATATTGCATCTGTTCTTTCCATGATAGCTCTGGCTAGAATTGGCGCTACCTTTATCCCGATTCCCGGTGATTATCCGGAGGAAAGAATTGCTTATATAAAAAGAAATTCCAACAGCCGATATGTGATCGATCCAAGCCATGGTGAAAACCTGGCAGGACCGGACGCCAGGGAAGAAAAACAGTTATCGGAATGCCAATTGGATGATGAAGCCTATATTATTTACACCTCAGGGAGTACCGGGGAGCCTAAAGGTGTGGCTATCTCCCATCGGGGAGTGATGAACACATTGGACGATATGAAGGAAAAGTTCCAAATAGGGGAAAAGGACTGCATTTTAGCTCTTTCAGCACTGAACTTCGACCTCTCTATATTCGATATCTTTGGAACCCTTTATGCAGGTGCTAAACTTGCGTTAATAAAAGATCCAAGGGACAAAGATGAAATCCTTAGGATGCTGAATCAACATTCGGTTACCCTGTGGAATTCGGTTCCTGCTATCATGAAGCTATTTATTGAAGGGCTTAATGGCAGTGATACATATGCACAACTAAAAACCGTATTGTTGAGCGGTGACTGGATCGGAACCGATTTACCAGACAAGATCAGAAAAGTATTTCCAAAGGCACAGATCATTAGTTTAGGAGGGGCTACGGAGGCGTCCATATGGTCAATTTATTATCCTATAGGAGAAGTCAGACCGGAATGGAACAGCATCCCTTATGGCTATCCGATGGCAAATCAAACCATTTATATATTGAATGGAGAAAAACAAATATGCCCGAAAGGGGTAGCCGGCGAAATTCATATTGGAGGAAAAGGGGTAGCTTTAGGATATGTGGGAGACCAAGAGAAAACAAAACAGTCCTTTGTAGAAATACCTCCTTATGGGCGGTTATATCGGACAGGGGATTACGGTAAGTTTTCAAATCAGGGAACGGTAATATTTTTGGGAAGAAAAGACGGACAAGTAAAAATTAATGGATTCAGGATTGAACTGGGTGAAATTGAAAACGTACTGCGCAGGAATGCAGGGATCCGGGATGCCCTTGTTATAACAGACGGCAGGAACCGGTTGGCGGCTTATTATACGGGCGTACCAACGGAGGAGGAAGAGCTTAAGCAAGAACTGCAAAGATATTTGCCGGACTATATGATACCTTATAGGTATTTGTATCTGGAGCAATTCCCATTAACGGGAAATGGAAAAATAGACAGGCAGAAGCTTCCAAAGGTAAATGAGAACAGTTGTCTGGGAGCAGATGAGATGCCATCCGACGAAACGGAAGAAAAAATATTACAAGTATGGCAAGAGGTTCTAGGAACCAATGAAATAAGTATCAGCAATAACTTCTTTTTCTTGGGAGGGGATTCACTGGCAGCACAAAAAATCGGTCAGAGGCTAACAAATATATTTTCAGTCAAGGTTCCTTTTGCGGCAGTTGTTAACGAAGGAACCGTTAAGAAGCTTGGAAGGTATATTCGTGAAAAAATGCAGTCATTTGAGGGAGCATCTCAGAATAACGAGACACTTTCCTTTAACAAACAAAACGACATTTTAAATTTGAAATCGTTAAAGACGGATGAGGGAAACCGCATAGCTGTAAATAGTTCCCTTGAAAAAGAATTTCCGGCGACTAATATTCAGCAGGCCTATTTAAATGGTCGGAACGACTCCTTTGAATTGGCGAAATATAATGCACATTATTATTTTGAAGTGGAATTTTCTTATGAGCCAATAGATTTGGAAAGAGGCATTAACCTTCTTTTTCAGCGGCATGAAGTCTTGAGAAGCGTATTTTCAAAAAATGGAAGACAACGGATTTTGGATGAAATACCAGTGTATCAGGTTGAAGTAAAAGAGGCTGGTAATGAAGAAGATTTCTACAAGAAAAATATGGAAATAAGAGAGCAATTATCTCATAAAAATTATGATTTCCGTCGATGGCCTTTATTTACGTTTACCCTTCTAAAAAATAATGAAAATGGAAAGAAACTATTATGCGCCAGCATTAACCTTTTGATTTGTGACGGGGATAGCCTGCGGATATTATTAAAGGAATTGACTTCGGCAATAAAAAATAAAAGGCTGCCGGAATTGAACTATACCTATCGGGAATATGTAAAGGCTCTGACCAGTCATGTGGATCAACAGGAGTATGATAGTGCCAAGGAATACTGGATGAAAAAAATTGATCAATTTCCGGAATATCCGCAACTGCCTTTTACCCAAAGCATCGAACAGTGCAGGGAGTATCGGCTGGAACGGAAATCGGCTGTCATTAATCAGGAAGCTTGGAGAAGATTTAAGGAAATAGCTGTACAACATCAGGTTTCTCCGTCAACTCTGCTGGGCGCAATCTATAGCTTAGTGCTTGCCAAATGGAGCAATCAGAAGGAGCTGCTGGTCAATATTACGGTATTTGAACGGATGGGATTTCACCCTGATGTGGAAAAAATATTGGGCGATTTTACGAAAATACTTCCTCTGGAGGTACGAATTAAAAATAAGAATATCTGGACACTGGCAGCAGACCTACAGGAGGAAATCTTAAATAATCTGGAAAATAAAGCTTTCGACGGAACAGAAATCATCAGGGAATTATCAAAGCGGAAGAACTGCATTGGAAAAGCCCTGTTACCGGCGGTATTTACCTGTGTCTTATTTGATGCTCAGGAGAACTGGTTTGAACAGCTTGGGAAGCTTCAATATGCAGTCACACAAACGCCTCAGGTATTTTTAGATAATCAGATCATTGAAATGAACAAAGAATTGCATATTTCTTGGGATTATGTCAGGGAGCTCTTTGAGCCTTCTGTGATAGAAGCAATGTTTCAGGATTTCATCTTGGGAATTAACTTTTTAAGTGAAGGTCATGATTTTCTGTTGAATTCTCAGGAGGATAATAACTGTCTCTGGAAAAAATATAACGGGTTTATTGAATTGCCGAAACAAACGACCTTACAGAGGATTTTTGAAAAACAGGCAGAGAAAACACCGGATAACATTGCTCTGGTTTTTAGAGGACAGTCCTATACCTATAAAGATATAGAGGAAAAGGCAAATCAGATAGCAAAATATTTATGTGCTCGGGGAATCTGCGGAAGCAATGTCAGAGTAGGTGTACTGGGCTTAAGGAAACCGGAGACCATCATCAGTATAATCGGGATATTAAAAACCGGAGCGGCTTATGTACCTATTGATCCAAAATTTCCGGAAGAGAGAAAAGAATTCATATTAAGTGACAGCGGGTGCAAATTCTTGCTGACTGATGAAATTTATGAATCGGGAGAGCTCGACAGCTATGACTACGCTCCTATAGGGATTCAAGCATTACCGGAGGCGTTAGCTTACATTATCTATACATCAGGCAGTACGGGACGGCCAAAAGGGGTTATGATTTCTCATAAAGCGGTGTGTAATACCATAAGGGATTTAAACGAAAAGCTTACTTTGAATGAAACGGATTGCTTCATTGGAATTTCTTCCGTGTGCTTTGATTTATCCGTCTACGATATTTTTGGGGCTTTCAGTACGGGAGCAAGTCTGGTATTGGTAGAAGAACCTAGGGACTGCGGTGAAATTGTTTCCTTATTAGGCAGGCACAAGGTGACCATATGGAACTCGGTTCCGGTTATTTATTCCTTAGCAGCTCAGCATATTTTAGAAAGAAAACCTCAGACGGACTTTTTCCTCAGGCAGATCCTGCTAAGCGGAGACTGGATTCCTCTTGATTTGCCGCAAAAAACTAGGGAGTTATTTCCTGCCGCTGAATTCATGAGTCTGGGCGGAGCTACAGAAGCATCTATCTGGTCTATTTACTATCAAGTAAATAACGTGTATCCGGAGTGGAAGAGTATTCCCTATGGAATACCGCTGAGAAATCAAAGTATTTATGTATTGGATTTTGCTTTGGAAACGTGCTCCGTTAATGTGCCGGGAGAAATATATATCGGAGGTGAGGGAGTTGCAGAAGGGTATTGCGGAGATGAAGAAAAGACTAAAACCTCCTTTATGGAACACGAGAAATTTGGGCGAATCTATAAAACCGGAGACATGGGTGTACTGAGAGAGGAAGGCTATATAGAGTTTTTGGGAAGAATAGATAATCAAATAAAGATAAGGGGTTATCGTATTGAGCTGGGAGAAATCGAAAATTCTTTAAATCAAGTAGAAGAAATTAAGGATTCCATTGTTTCTTATATTGCTGCGGAGAATGGCAATAAGCAGTTGGTTGCTTATTACATCAGTAAAAATGCTGAATATGTACCAACTGAAAGGATTAAAGAGAAAATGGGTACATTTTTACCAGAGTATATGATTCCTCAATATTATGTTCAGATGGAGGCATTTCCCATCACAGCTAACGGAAAACTGGATCGAAAGGCCCTGCCGTCTCCGTGTATACAAAAGGTTGAGTGCAAGCGTGAGGAAGGAGAGCTTACTCTGATGCAAAGGAAATTGTTGTCCATCTGGAAAAAAGTCTTCGGTATAGAGAGTATCCATATAGATGATGATTTCTATAGTCTTGGTGGAGATTCCATTATTCTGATGCGCCTTTTAGATGAAGTCAGCGGCGGAGATTTAAAAGCTATAACCATAGAGGACATTTTGATGTACGATACCGTGGAGAAGCTGGCAGATTATGCGGAGGAATGCTGCTGTGATGAGTTGGATTCTAAGGTAGGGTGATTGAGTATATGATAGGAATAATCGGAGGATATGGAAATATCGGTCAATGGGCTGCAACGCTCCTGTATGAAAACTTGCAGGAAAGCATAAAAATAGGAGGACGCAGCCGGGAAAAATTCGATTCTTTTATTAAAATCAATAAGCTGCCCAAGGCCCAATATCAATATGCGGATATAGATGATAAGAAAAGCATACAGAAATTTGCATCGGGGTGTACATCTGTCTTGAATTGTGCGGGGCCTACCTATGACAAATCATCCGGTTTGGGGCAAATAATGAGGAGTATGAATATCAAGTATGCCGATGTAGGATATGCTTCCAAGCAGCAGACTGATATGGAAAAGAATCAGAGTGATATTTTGTGCAAGGCAGGGGCTATTCCCGGACTATCAGGGCTGTTACCCCGGTATCTGGCAATGAAGTTTGATAAAGTTTTCAGTATGGAGTTTTATTACCAGGCTTTGGGGAGATTTACAAAAACGGCAGCAGAAGACTATTTAAAGGGAATTTTTATCAATACAAAAGGTGAAATGCCAAGAAAAAGAGAGTGTGAGACAAGGCTGCTTCCACTCTCCTCTACGGCGGTAAATCTATATCCTTATTACGATGGGGAAAGCGATTACGTCCGAAGAAAGCTTAGTCTTGACACGGGACATTGGTTTATGGCTCTGGAAGGAGAATGCACCAAAAACTTTATGAACAGAATGGGAGCACTTCTTACAGGGAACAAGGGAAAAATCATAGAGGAACTTTGCAATGCCACTTATATTGACACATTAGGAAGAAAAGACTATGCGGGATTTGTTATTCAGATGAAAGGCGAAAAAGACGGAAAGCAGAAAGTAAAAACACTTCTTTTGAAAGGGGATTCGCCGGAATATTTAACGGGAGCAGTGGCGGCTTCGGCAGTGATTGCTATGGAAAAAATGACAATAAACACAGAGACAGGGGAACTGTACAGTATGGATAAAGTGCAAGAGTTCATGCAAATTCTTGAAAAAATGGGACAAGGAATCCAGATTCATATAGAAAATAAAAGCATAGAAGAACTGCTTGTCACAGAGGAAGGGGAGATTTAAAGGTGAAAAAAATACGAACTGTTGTATGCGGAACAACCTTTGGCTTGTTTTATTTGGAAGCCTTGGATCGTTTGAAGGAACAATTTGAAATTGTAGGAATACTGGCAAAAGGCAGTGAGCGGTCACAGAAGTGTGCAGAAAATTACGGGGTGCCTTTATATACGGAGCTTCAAGCTTTGCCGAAGGATATTGAGCTTGCCTGTGTAGTGGTAAGAACCAGAGCTTTAGGTGGCAGAGGAACAGAGCTGGCAGCTTATTTTCTGGAACAGGGGATCCATGTCATCCAGGAGCAGCCCATTCATCCCAAGGATTTGGAGGAATGCTATAAAATTGCCATGAAACAAGGGGTTTGCTATCAGACCGGTGACGTCTATCCTCATTTAAAAGAGGTTAAAAATTTTATTAAATGCGCACAAAAGCTAAATGAAATTCATGGAGGACCCCTGTACATAAACGCTTCTTTTGCTCCTCAGGTTTCTTATCCGGCTATGGATATTCTGATGGGAGCTCTTCCGGATATTCGCCTGTGGGATCTGCCGGATAATGTAAAGGCAGGGCCTTTCAGAATATTGACTGGAACCTTAAACCATATTCCTATCTGCATGGAAATCCACAACGAGGTATACCCAAAGGATCCGGATAATAATATGCATCTTTTGCATCATATGGAATTAATCTATGAAAGCGGAAGATTGACTTTACAGGATACCTTCGGCCCTCTCCTGTGGAACCCCAGATTAGATATCCCCACGGAATTATACAATAGAGGAAAGGTGACCGGAGAAGTGCCGGATTATATGCTGGAACCTACGGCAGAGCTTTTGGGCGGCTATAAAAATATAAGTTTTAAAGATATCATAAGCGACGTATGGCCTGAGGCGGTGATGCAGGATTTACTACTGATGAAGGAAAGAATAAATAATAAAATTTTATTCCGGCAAAAAGTACAAAAGGAAATTATATGCTCCAACCAATGGAATGAAATGACAAAGGCATTGGGGTATGCGGATATCATGGAAAGAAAAATGGATAAAGTAATGGCTGGGGAAATTATAAAAGCCGCACTTGAAGAAATATAG
>DKLE01000170.1:0-342 GCA_002455605.1 Firmicutes bacterium UBA6648 | reverse complement strand
AAACCGCACTTGAAGAAATATAAGGAGGGTATTGATGAGGGGACAAATGGATATGGAAAAAATCATAGAGGGATTGAAAAAACGAGGAATTACTCTTTATACAGAAAAAGGAAAACTGAAATACAAAGCTCCGAAGGGTCAGCTCAGTGCAGAGGATATGGCGCAGTTAAGGGAAAAGAAAGAAGAGCTGTTGAATTATTTATTGCAAAGTGAGAAGAAAATTCAAGTGGCAGAGGCACCGGAGGATCGGTACAGACCTTTTGCTTTGACAGATGTTCAAGCAGCTTATGCATTAGGGAGAAAACATACCTTTGAATACGGCGGTGTGGCTTGTCATGTTTA
>DKLE01000146.1 GCA_002455605.1 Firmicutes bacterium UBA6648 | reverse complement strand
ATAGCCTTCCGATTTAGATACCAGGTTCATGATGGACTTAAGAGTGGTACTTTTTCCCGCACCATTAGCGCCAATTAAAGAGATAATTTTTTTATCGGGAACTTCCAAATTTATTCCTCTGAGTGCATGAATCCCTCCATAAAATACATTTAAATTTTCTATTTTTAACATTACTCGTCAACCCCCAAATAAGCCTCAATAACCTTCGGGTTATTTTGAATTTCTGATGGAATACCTTCTGCAATTAAAGTGCCGTAATCTAGGACATAAATTCTGTCACATATCCCCATAACAAATTGCATGTGATGCTCAATGGTAAGTATGGATAAATCAAAATCGTCTCGGATACGGGAAACAAATCTCATTAAATCATCAGATTCCTGAGGATTCATGCCCGCAGCCGGTTCGTCAAGGAGCAGAAGCTTAGGCTTTGTGGCAAGAGCTCTGGCTATTTCCAGGTGCCGTTGCTTTCCGTAAGGCAGCGAACTGGCAATATCCTCTTTGTTTTTTTCCAGATCGAGGATTTTCAGCAACTCCATGGCCTCTTCTCTCCTTTGCTGTTCTTCTTTTCTGTTCAGCATAAAGGTAGCAGCAAAAATGTTGGCTTGAACATTAAGATGCTTTGCAATCAGTACATTTTCAAAAACAGACAGATCTTTGAAAAGCCGGATATTCTGAAATGTTCTGGCGATCCCTTTCTTGGTTATTTTGTCTGGAGTGGGCACAATTGATTTCGTATATTTACCGGAATTTAAACCGGCATAAAGATTTTTCATTTTGCCTTGAGGAAAATTAGAAGCTATTATTTCATCATTAAAGCTGATTTCACCGTTTGTAGGGGAATATACTCCTGTGATAACGTTGAAGGCAGTTGTTTTTCCAGCACCGTTAGGACCGATAAGGCCGATGATTTCTCCGTTATTCACTTCAAGGTTCAGATTATTAAGAGCTACTACACCGCCAAATTGCATGGTTGTATCGGAAACTCGAAGAAGGTTCTGCTTACTCATTTACAGCACCTCCTTTACTATTTTTGCGGGTGAAGAATCCATATAATCCGTCCCATGAAAATTCTTTCTGGCCCATGATTCCTCTTCGCCAGAAGAGAACCACAGCCATTAATATAATTGAAAATACCACCATACGAAAACCGGTTCTCAGGAAAGGTATTTGAATTCCTGCCACAATCATGGTTTGATCAAGGAACCGCAGCCACCATTCCTTTGCAGCCGTAACAAGGAATGCGGAAATAATGCTTCCTGTAATACTTCCGATGCCACCGATTACAACGATAAGAAGGATGTTATAGGTGAGCATAATAGGGAAGGTAGTGGACGTAATGGCACCAAGGTACATAGCTAAAAGCGCTCCGGCTATACCAGCAAAAAATGAGCTGATGATGAAAGACATCTGTTTATGTTTGGCAAGATTAATCCCCATGGCTTCAGCGGCGATTTCATCCTCTCGGATGGCTTTGAAAGCCCGTCCATAAGAGCTTTTGATAAGTAACGATATGATTACTATGCAAATGGTAACTATGATAAAAGGTGTATAATAAGAGCTATAACCAGGAATTAGCTTTAACCCCAGGGAGCCGTTTGTGATTTTATTAAATAAAGAGCTGGCTACTAAAATCCGTACGATTTCAGAAAAGCCTAAAGTAGCAATTGCAAAATAATCGCTTTTCAGCCTGAGGACAGGAGCTCCGATAATGGCTGCCAGTAATGCAGCAATAAATCCTGCCGTGATGAGTCCCAGCCATGCAGGCAGCTCAACATTTGCTAACAAATCGGAAACACCGTATAAATAGTATACAAGCGGTTTACTTTTAACGGGAATTGTGAGGATAGCAAAGGTATAAGCGCCTATAGCCATGAAACCGGCCTGACCAAGAGAAAAAAGTCCGGTAAATCCATTCAGTAAATTCATGGATACGGCTGCAAGAGCATAGATAGAGCCTAATTGCAATACGGTGCGAAGCATAGAAGACTGCGAAGCAAATTCATTGACTGAGAACAGCATTCCTGCCATAACAAGGAGTGCAATTACAGTACAAATTGTTTTTGATTTTTTTGTCATACTTTTACACCTTCTCTGCTAAATTTTCACCGAACAAACCAGTAGGTTTGAACATCAATACTGCAATTAATGATACAAAGGTAAACACGTCACTGAATTCCGAATAACCTGCTGCTTTTATGATTGTTTCGGAAAAACCGATAATAAAACCGCCTACGAGGGCTCCTGGAATGCTTCCGATACCTCCGAATACTGCTGCTATAAAACATTTAAGGCCGGGAAGCGATCCTGCGAGAGGAAAGACAGAAGGCCTTGGTGTAAAATACAGCATAGAACCTATAGCCGCAAGCAAGCAGCCGATAACGAAAGTAAAACTGATGACACTGTTTATTTTAATGCCCATCAGCTGTGCTGCTTCAAAGTCTTTGGATACCGCGCGCATAGCCATACCGATTTTGGTATATTTGATTAACAGCATTAGTAAAACTACAAAGACAACGGTTATAATCGGTGTTATAAACGTTACCAGTGAAGTAGATACATTGCCGAGATATATCGTCTTGTTTAAAATAGGAATAGACGGATATTGCTTGGGCAGCGCAGAGAATAAATAGGTAGCCAGATTCTGCAGTAAATAGGATACACCGATAGCAGAAATCATGATGGACATTCTAGGTGCGCTCCGAAGAGGTTTATAGGCCAATTTTTCAATTATAACACCCAGTAGAACTGTGCTGGCTATCATAATTATCATGGAGAGGTACCATGGAATACTGTGATCTACCATTGCAAATATCATGAAGTATGCGGCCATCATAAAGATATCTCCGTGAGCGAAGTTTATAAGCCTGAGAATTCCATACACCATGGTATAGCCAATGGCAATCAGCGCGTAAATACTACCTATGGACATGCCCGCTAAGCAATATGAAAAAAATGCTGTTGCTGTCATTGTTTGTAAAGCCTCCTAATAAAGAAATAAAGCGGGGGAGGATAGAACCTCCCTGCCGCATAAGTTTTTTAACTACTTGTTTAATGAATTGTGAAGCGCTTGAATATTGCTGAGCACTATTTCTTTTCTACCGTCTGAGTTCGGATAAACTTAAACTCTTTTGTAGCAAGAGAATTTTCGTCAATGGTCTTAATATAAGCAGTGTCCTTTACAGCATCGCCGTTTTCATCAAAGGAAATGTGTCCGGTTACTCCGTCAAAGCTGACGTTTTTCAGGGCATCACGGATAGCAATGGAGGTAATATCTCCTTCCTGTCCCTCAAGACTCTTAAGGGCTTCGTAAATAGCTGTATAGGAATCATATCCAAGAGCAGATACGGCTGCTACTGTATCAGAGTTTGCATTATAGGTAATATTTTTCGGATCAGAATTTAAATACTCTTTAAATCCTTTGACAAAATCGGCTGCAACTGGATTACTTTCATCATTTTCATCAAAGAAGGTTGAGAATGCAACACCTACGCCATCTTTTGAAATAATAGCTGCATTTTCCCAAGTATCACCTGCTAATACTTTCGCATTAATGCCGTTTGCAGCAATCTGCGGCAGAATTAAAGTGGCGGTATTGATGGATGACGGAATGAAAATGCAATCTGGTTTAGCTGATTTGATCTTAGTAAGAATTGCATTGAAATCGGATTCATTCGTTTGATAAGTTTCGTCAGCAACAATTGTGCCTCCCAGTTCTTCAAATGATTTTTTGAAGTAACCGGCAAGCCCTGTGGAATAGTCATCGCCATTTTGGCTGATTACCGCTGCAGTCTTGTAGCCTTCATCTGTTGCATAAGAAGCCATAACAGTTCCCTGGAACGGATCTAAGAAACAAGCTCTGAAGTAGAAATCATTTCCCAATGTAACCTGCGGATTGGTACAAGAGGCGCCTACCGCGGGAACTCCGTTTCCTGCAAAGGTTTCACCTGCAGCAATGGAAACACCGGAGCCATATGAGCCGATAACAGCTACCACTCCTTTGCTGATAAGAGACTGAGCAGCAGTTACAGCAGCGGATTTATCCGATTGGTTGTCTACTTCAACCAATTGAATATCGTATGTAGTACCGTTGATATCTACAGTAGGTTTCAGTTGATTAGCGTAACGGGCACCGAGAACTTCCTGCATACCGCCGCCGCCATTTTCCCCTGTTGTCGGTTCAAATACACCGATTTTGATAACATTTCCATCTACTGTGATGCCGGCAGGTGCCTTTGACTGGCCGTTATCTTCGCCGCTACCGCCGCAACCAATTAAAAATGCTGATACTACTAGAGTAAGTATCAACAATAATGAAATTTTCTTCATGTTCATTTCCTCCTCAAATTCTGTTCAATTATAAATAATTTTACATTTTTTTTTACAAAAGTAAAGCTATTTTAGATAAAATAACAAGTATACAGTGTACTTTTTGTTTTTGGAAATAAATTTCAGATTATTCATTTAATTCTGGAAGTTGTTATCCATAGGATAGCATATTTTTGGTTTTCAGAGAGTAGGTTTTATGATATAATACACAAGTTCATTTTGATTTTTCACGTTAGTATAATAAAGAAAAAGGAGGAAATTATATGAATCTATTTACGGAGTTTACTAAGATCTTAGGAGAGACTAATACTTTTTTGTATAGTAAATTCTTGATCGTGTTACTTATTCTGACAGGTCTATACTTTACTGTCAGAACTGGATTTATTCAAATTCGTATGATTCCTGAAGCTATAAGAGTAATTCAGGAAAAAGGAAAAGAGGGGAGCCTTTCGTCTTTTCAGGCTTTAATGATTGCAACAGCATCCAGAGTAGGAACCGGCAATATAGCAGGTGTTTCTACGGCTCTTGTATTGGGAGGTCCCGGTGCTGTAGTTTGGATGTGGATTATGTGTCTTATTGGTGGCGCCTCTGCATTTATTGAGAGCACACTGGCACAAATCTATAAGAGAAAAGATGGAAGTATTTTTAAAGGAGGTCCCGCTTATTATATTGAAACTGCTTTACATGCGAGATGGCTTGGAATAGTTTTTGCTGTTCTTTTAATCTTATGCTTTGCATTCGGTTTTAATGGACTGCAAGCTTTTAATATTACATCTTCTTTTGAATATTATGTAAATGACTTTGAAAACTCACAGGTTCCAATGATAATTGGCATTGTTTTGGCCCTTATTTCAGCAGTGCTGTTTTTTGGCGGAGCTCACAGGATTAGTACGGTGTCTTCTGTCTTAGTTCCTATTATGGCAATTATCTATATTCTAATTGGGTTATTTATTTTTATTATTAATATTAATGAGGTGCCAGGTGTTTTTGCAGTGTGCTTCAGCGAGGCTTTCAATTTTGAATCCATTTTCGGCGGATTTGCAGGCTCTTGTGTGGTAATAGGCATTAAGAGAGGACTATTCAGTAACGAGGCAGGAATGGGATCCGCTCCCAACGCAGCTGCTGCAGCAGATGTGTCACATCCGGTTAAGCAGGGACTGGTGCAGGTATTGTCTGTATTTATTGATACACTGATTATCTGTTCTACTACAGCGTTTATTGTACTTCTTGGAGGAAGGTATGTGACCGGAGGAGAATTAACTGGAATTCCTTTG
>DKLE01000147.1 GCA_002455605.1 Firmicutes bacterium UBA6648 | reverse complement strand
AAAAAGCTACAAAATTGCAAAATATTTAATAGAAAAAATGCCGCCCTGTCGGCGGCATTCAATATCCATTTATTCAGTAATTAATTTTTCAGTACTTTTACCAAATTGTTGACTTCGTTCTGTGTGACATCTTTATTAAAATAATCATATCTAAAGTAAGCGAAGCCGGTGACTTTTTTAGTTGCTCTCGCTGTTGTAACCTGTCTTGCTATGACATCATTATATCTAAGCCACTCCGAAGTTGCATTTTTATCTGGTACGTTGCTACCAGCATTGGCCATATTCAGTCCCACATATAGCTTTACATTCCCCTTTGCTGTAAGGTTCATCCATGATTTCAAATTGTTTTCATAGGCGTAAGAAGCAATATTGCCGGAGGAATCTTTTGTTTCAAAACCCCAATAAAGCTGAGGCATAATGTAATCGATATAGCCTTCTTCTGATAACCATTTATCAATATCAACAAAATAAGAGCTGTTGCTGCGGAGATTAGATAAATTACCCGCCGGGCTGATACCAAATTCCATATTGGAATTTACGGATTTAATAGCCTTATATACGCCCGATACCAGGGTATTAACATTGCCTCTGCGCCAATTAGCAATACTTAGAAGGCTTCCGGACTTATCGTATTCCGGTTTATCAAACCATAAAGAAGGATCGCTGTCATTCAACGACGGATAAAAATAATCATCAAAATGAATCCCGTCTACATCATAATTTTCAGCAATCTCCTTCACTCCGTTGATAACCATCTCTTGTACTTCAGGTATCGACGGATTTAGATAATACTCTCCTTTATGTAAAATAGCCCATCTGTCATTTGACGTATCGTTATCGGACTGCCATAGCTTTACTGGATTATTTGCACCGGTTTGATTCCAATAAGTGCCGTAGCCTGTCACTCGATATGGATTCAGCCATGCATGAAATTCAAGCCCTCTGCTGTGCGCTGATTCCACCATATACTTGAGTGGATCATAACCGGGATCCGCTCCCTGCGTGCCGCTGGCAAATATAGACCAAGGATAATATTGGGAAGGATACATAGCATCACAATGAGAACGGACATGAACGATTACTGCATTCATACCCAAGGATTTGCAGCGATCAAACATTTTATCCACAGCTGCTTTAAAACCTGCTTCATTCTTCGGCATACTCATATATTCCAAATAAGAAATCCACATGGCATTCAATTCGCCGTCTCCTGGGCTTTTGCCATTATTGGAATCTTCAAACTGTGCCACCGTTCCATCCGTATTAATTACTACAATTCGATTGGCATTGTCCCATGCGACACCTGCCCCAAATGCCTCCAATACCGCTCGTATGGGTAAATATGTACGTTCATCTTTAATCACGGCAGCTGTATCGTTGTCCTTTTTTTGCCCATTAACCAAAATATATTTTTGGTCAATAGGTGCTTGAACCGTTGTTCCATTTTTCTCTACGATGGCAATTCGATTCTCATTATCCCATGTGACCGTCCCACCGAATTCTTCCATGACACCTCTGAATGGAACTAACGTTCTGCTATTGGTATCAATAAAAGGTTTACCAAACGTTTCGTCAAGCACCACAGTTTTTCCATCAATAGTCACGCTTATGTTGGAACCCGCATATACCGATTTTGCAGACATTCCCAAAATACAAACAACCAAAATCAGCATGAAAAAAAGTACTGTAAAAAACAGTTTTTTCTCCGCCAATCGACCGAAATAATATCCTTTCTCGTTCATCATTCAATTTTCCCCCATATTATGTCACAATAACTTCGTCTTTTCGAAGATAATTATACCATAATATGCAAGCCTTGCCACTTTAAAATCAAATTACAGTTTAATGACGAAAAAAGGGCTGCAAATGCAGCCCCAGATTTAAGACACTTATTTGGTAAACACGCCCTCATTTTCTGTGACTTTACCGTCTTTTAAGCTAATACTTGGATTAAATACTGCCTTCCGGTCTTTAAATGTAACCGTTACTTGGGCTGATGGCACAATATCACTTTCATTGCAGCATAAAATTACCGGCTTATCAGTTGTTGTCAATTCTTTATCCTCTTCTAAGCTCCCCTGATCATTTAACCTTACTGAATGAACTTGAATAGTAGTTCCCTCATACTTCGGTACAATTAAATACCATTCCCTTCCATTATCAGTCTTGACTTCTTCGTATTCAATATCCAAAGCTTTCTCCAGAGGGATATTATAGGTATTCAGAAGTTCTTCGGCAGTCTTTTTTATTTCTTTTTTCTCTGTTCCCAGATAAAACAAAGCCGCTATGTCTTCCTCCCCATCAGCTGATATTTTATAATAGTCGTGAACCCTTACCGCTTGCTTTCTTTCCTCATCTTTACCACATCCGGTTATAAAAACGCATACACAAACCGTTGCAATCATAAAGATGGCAATCCTTTTCATCATATTAATCTCTCCCTGTACTTTCCTTAATGTCCCCTGTGTTTTTGTTTTCTTTTTTTCTGTTTGAGTTCAAACAGTCTTTCTTTTTCTGCTTCATACTGCGTCCGGACTACCAACCGGAACTGTGTTTTTATCCTTGCATTTATTATTTTAACTGATACAAAACCCACGTCAAGCTTTATTCTAAACCTTCCACTCGATTTCTCCCCATTTTCTTTGCTTTATAAAGTCCCTGATCTGCTCGTAAGGTCAGATTAGCTATCGTGTCTATTTCTTTATTTGTGGCAACGCCAAAACTGCAGGTCACGTTTTTCCTTAAATTAAAATCAAAGCTTTGTATCATTTTTCTTATTCTTTCTGCCAGATTCAGAGCATCTTCAAAATCCCTTTCCGGACAAATGATCAAAAATTCTTCTCCGCCCCAGCGGCCTGCTTTGTCACCTCTACTTATATTGCTCTTTAGAATATCTCCCAATTTTGCCAATACCTTATCTCCTACTGCATGGCCATAAGTATCATTAATTGATTTAAATAAATCCACATCCATTAAAATTAATGAAATTCTCCTGTTTAATAAAGTACATCGATCATATTCCATATCTAAAAGTTCATTGAGCTTTCTGCGATTATAAATATTTGTTAATGCATCTACATTAGAAATATATTGCAACACTTGATTTGTTTTTTCAATTTTATATGTTTTCGCTTCTAATAATTCATTTTTGTTGCACATCACTTGCTGTGACCGATATTCTCTTACATACCGATGATAATTGATTACTGAAGCGATCCAAGCAATAATATTATTGGAAAGAATATCCTGTGCATATGCCATGCGGACAACCTCATGCTGAAACATCGGCAGAAGAATAATAATTGAAGCAGAAGTCAAAGAATATATGCCGAAGCTGACAATGGGAGAAAAATAAAAGAAAACGGCAAAACCATATAACACTGCAATATAAACTGAAGGTAATGCAAAAATATCATTTTGTATCAGCAATGCTCTGGTTATAGCAATGACAAAACCAAAAAAGCCGAAACTAATTGCATATATTTCATGGCTCCAGCCTATATGATTTACTTTTTTTATATGAAAATATCCGCTTACAATTGCATATAATCCCATAACTAATGCCGTGCCAAAATGTATTTCATGTATTAATTCTCCGGATTGTGTCGTATAAAATCCATAATATATCTGCTCTAAAGATAAATACACCGCCAATGCCAATATACATAAATTATTATGCATGAACTTCTTTTTTTTTAAACCTTCAGTATTTTCTTTCAGAAAAATTCCATGGAAAAAACTACATATATAGTCCATATTAATAACTATTGCACCCCTCATCATAAAAAATAATGCAAAGGTTATTATATACCTAAATTCATCATTTTCCTACATTCTTCTCGCTTTGCCCATGGTTTTTTTGCCTATTCAGTCACATAATTGTTATTTTCAGGAAAAATAAAAAAAGCTCAGAGACATTCCTGAGCTTTTATGTGTAGTTATCTTACAATTCAATTAACATATTTTTTGGATTTTCTGCGGCCTTTACTTTAGTAAAGGCTTTTTCGATTGCTCCTTCTTCATTAATAATATAAGTTGTGCGAACTACACCCATAGCCTTTTTTCCATAATTATTTTTTTCATGCCAGACATCATAAGCCTTAATCACATTTAATTCGGGATCCGCCAATAATAAGAACGGCAGCTGATACTTTTCTGCAAACATATCTCAAATAATATCTACCCTAAACTTATCTTTCTGCAACTTTTCGTCAATAACTTTTTGAAATTTTTTATCGGATAAGATCTCATTTGTCAAAAACTCACCATTATAAAACAAGCTATACGTAGTAAATGGTGTGGGAGCATTTTGTGCTTCTTCCGCCGTTATCAAACAAATCGACTGAAAAGGAATATTTTTCATTTTTGCAATATCTTCAATCAACGGAACATACTTTGCATTAAAAGGGCATTGATGGGTATAGTACAGCGTAAAGCCCTTTGCCTTTATTCCCAAATTTTTGACATGAGGCTTAAAAACAGGTTTCACCGCAGTTTGATCTAAGGGAAGATAGAGCAATTCAAAAAAGGGCTTCGCAGTATCCGCTAATTGAAATCCTTTAGCTTTTAAGAATTTAGGATCAGATAAAAATGGCATTTTTTTGTTTGAAGAAAGTACAGCCAACCCTTTTTTTCCTTTTGCTTTACTATCCGCAATACATTCTTCCAAGAGGAGTTGTCCATTACCTTGTCCTTTAAATTTACCAGATACCCAAAAACAGTTGATAAACATATACCCTTCTGCTTCAATAGGTGACCAGGCTTTTTCTGCCGGAATATACTCAATAAAGCATTTTCCTCTCACATTTCCTTTTTTAAATACGAGCCCATCATCTAACCGTTCTAAAAGCCATGCTTTTTTTGATACGACCTGACAATCTTTATTGTTTGCAATGGCACAACAAATGTGTTCCTGTTCCAGATTTTCTTTTGTAATAGTTACAATCTCCATATCCTGCTCCCATAAACTTTATACTTATCTTAATCATACCATATAGCAGATATGAATAAAAAGCCCCTTTCGGGACTTTTCTCTTAAACCTTCACATCTGAATAATTATAAGTACAACTTAACACAGCAAAGTTTATATGGATTTATTATGCAATCGTTATATGGAATCAAAAACTCTCTTATTCCGCTGGAATAAGGAGCTATATCATATTGCTGGTAGTATATGACAATACCTTTATGAATGCAATAAAAATGCTGACTGTCAAACGTATCAGCCGTAAGCTTTTTATAATTATCAAAATAGATACTGCTGTCTATTTGAATTTCATCATTAACTATGTTTAAAATATAGGATCTATAATCAAAGGGACATCTGAAAAGATCATCCAGCATAAGTTTACAATTTCGCTGCAAATTCCATGTCTCAGAGGTTCTTACCGTATTCCCGTGAGCTCCTCCTAAATAAATATAATTGTCCGTATAAAGACTCAGGATACAATCCATATTATAAGTCACTTTATATTCCACCAGGGCTTCAAACACACGGATGGGATAGTCATTCTTCTTGGCATATAAATACTGCTCAACTGCTGATTTATAAAGCTCCTTTCTATAATATCTTTCATATTCTAGAGCCTTATTCAAGTAATACTTATTTACACTGTCCAATGCTCCTTCATAGCATTCGGAACTAAACTGCGGATATTGAATCTTATAAGATAAAACAACTTCTTCATTGTATTTCATCTCATCCTGAATCACACAATTTTTTACCATTATATTTCCACTCAACTTAATCACCTCAAATTAATCTTATGACGGATTAAGTTATTAATGACATTATTTCAAAGTCCTTTTCTGTCCCAGCCAGCTCTTTTGATGCAATTATCGTTTTTCAGCAATATTGTTCCAGGTCATCTGAAAACTAACATGCCATAAAACACCAGTGATGATCAGCGACAAAGCGATATTTATCATAATTCCAAAGGGAATATTCAAAACAACATAGTGAATACCGGCAAGCACTGGAGTTAACACCATGGATAAAATGATTACCTGTGGACGATTTCTTTTTTTCATATATTGAAAATCTACGGAAAAAGGGAGTTCCTTCTTGGAACTGTAAAAAATAGAGAGCATTAACATAATTAAATTAATAAATATCAAAACCAGATCAACAACCACCTTTATTCCGAAAACAACAATGAAAAATAAGCTGATCCATAAGTAAACAGGAATAATATACTTAACAGCAAAAGCCTTAAAGGCCCCCTTAAACACCATTGCAGGATTGTCAACAGGCAGCGCTTTATAAACCCACGCACCTTTATAGTTTTCACTCAAACTGATAATTGGAAATAATAAAGCAAGAAAAAGAACTGAAAAATATAAATAAAGATAATATTTTCCCGTTGATATTTCCTCGAAGGAATCTGCAAAAGCTATACCTGAATGAAAAAAGCTGAGAAAGAAAATAAAAGGAAAAATTATTGCAAATACAAGACTCGGGTATATGCTGAGTTTTAATTTTCTTTCATTGGACAACATGTTCATGGTAAATCTGAAAAATACTTTTTCCAGTTGATGAGGGCACAAAATGTTAGAAACTGACCTTAAGAAAGCCTCTATTTTTCTGTTTTTCTTTACATGGCTGCTGCCGCTGTTCAATTTTAACAAATTTTTTTCAAAATGCGGTGCAACAGCTTTAATATAAATGGTTAAGGTTATGATAGGTACAATAATTCCAAGAATACTGAGAAGTATGAAATAATTATTGAAATTATGCTCCATAAGCAGTATAAACGGAGCGGAAAACCAAGAAGACGGTAAAAAAAAGTGCCAAGACTGTGGAGTAAAGCTCATATTTACGTCTGTCATCTGAAATATACGACCGGTCAGCTGATATAATAAGGTCATACAAACGGTCAGCAATATTTGAAAATAATTTATAATATCCTTCAATTTTTCACCACTGAAAAATGTAATAACGGCATAGTATAAAAGTGCAGTAAATAGAATTAAAAAGCCACATATCAAAATAATTACTAATAAGAATAAAAGAAAAAACAAAATCCCATACCGGATCAGCCCGATAATCAGTGCTCCTCCTGATATGGACACGGCTATACTGAACAGATAGGTTATAATGTGTACTAATTTCGCGGCATTTAACGTTTTTGCGTCTACAGGCCTGGATAACAGGATTGTCTTTTCCTTTACATCTAAAAGTACTGCTGAAAAATCTGAGATCATGGTTGTCATCAACATAAACATGATGATACCTATTATAATATTCATTTTTATAAATAAAGGGAATGATGCCAGCATAAACAGACCAATAAAAATACCTAAAAACACGTATATTCCTAAAGCGGATCTAAAAGAATTTTTTGATTCACGATTCTTCCCATCCATTAAAATTGTGGGAACTCTTCTTTCATCCATCAGAAATTTAACCTGTAGAATTTTCCTCATAAGTTCATAGTCCACGCCCAAGGATTTGAAAATAAAACTAATTTTATCTAAAAATTTTAATATAGCAAATTCTTTCATCTCATACCTCTTTTAAAATAGCAATGAAATCTGATGCAATCTCTTTATGTTGATTAAAACCTGTCAGCTGATTGAATATTTCCTCCAGAGAACCTTCACTGCTTTTTTGCTGCAAATCCGCAAAAGTACCATCCGCTATAATCTGACCATTGTTAATAAGGATTATCCGATGACTGATTTTTTCCACAACATCCATAATATGAGATGAATAAAATATGGTTTTCCCCTGCTCCGCAAGCTCTGCAATTAATTCTTTAAAAATCATTACACTGTTTGCATCAAGTCCGCTTAAAGGTTCATCAAAAAACAAAATATCCGGATTATGAAGCAGACTTGCAATAATCAGTACTTTTTGTTTCATTCCCTTAGAAAACGAAGCAATCCTCGACTTATAAACCTCATCTATGCCGAATAACGCCATCATTTTCTGTGCTTTTCTATCTGCACGCTCAAAATCCATACCGCACAATTCTCCGATAAAAGTAAGATATTCCTGTGCGGTCAGAGAATCATACATATCCGCTGTTTCAGGAACATAACCGATCTTTTTCTTATATTCAATACTTCCCGAAGTGATATCCTCTCCAAAGACCTTTACTTCTCCCTCAAAGCCTGATAATATCCCTAACAGAATTTTGACGGTAGTACTTTTTCCTGCTCCATTGGGCCCTATATAACCGATAATTTGCCCTCTTTTTACTTCCAGGTTGATCCCATCCAAGACTTGTTTATTCCCAAATCTCATTTTTAAGTTTCTGATTGAAATCAACGATTCTTCTCTTAAATCCACGTGCTTATCCCCCCATTATTTAAAATATAGCCGCCCCAACAGCAAACACAACAACAATAAAAATGATTGGTACAATTATAATTAATCCGGCTAAAACTTGATTTCCTAAAGCCTTCCAAGCCGAAAATCCTTGAACTTCTCCTAAGCATTTTAATCCTACAATAATTGCCCACATAGATCCTATGAATTCAATCAGACCAGTTATACCCATAAAGCTGGCCAAAAAGAAACTGGAGTCAATGATGGGGGTAGAACTGGAAAACGTCTCTTCGCCAAATAAAATTATTTCCGGAATCCACAGGAGAGAAACTAAAAAATAAGGAACGGATCCCCACACAATAGCAGCCCTTATTTCTTCCGCGGAACCTTTTCCCCCTATCCATCCTCCGGTCAGCTTTATTAATGACGCATTTATGTAAACATATAAAATCCCGCCAATGCTTCCTCCGAGAACAGCAATCAGCAAAATACTCCATAGGTTCAATTCATCTCCCATATTTTTTAAGTAAGCCTTATCTAAGGAGGAAAATATACCATAAATCACTGCTAATATATGTATATATTTTTTTGGTCTATTATTGATAATGTCTCTCATGGTTTCTCTTGGCTTCGTCCACATACTTAACCAGGGATTCCACTGCTTTTCCTGCTTCCCTTCACCAATTACTTCCAAATTATTATTTTGTATTTCATTATTCACTATACGATCTCCTTATATCTATTATATTCTCTTCATTGTAAATACCATATGAACTGGTATTTATCTGTATATCGGCCCCATTGGCCTTTTTCATAAACCTTTATATTCCCCCTTATCTCCCTAATTTTTTTTGGTTTATTGAATAGTTTTGATTTCTTTGAAAACACTAATAAAAAAAGAGAGGTGAAAAATTTATGCCTAAATTACAATGTAATGTTAATTCATGTTCCAGCAATAGCAGCGGATACTGCTGCAGACCCAATATTCACGTAGACGGAGAAGCTGCTCTGACTAGCTCCGACACTCGTTGTCAATCCTTTACAGAGAAAAGAAACCAAATGACCAGTAGTACTCGTTATGATTCACCGAATGAATCATTGCGCGTTACCTGTGATGCACGTGAATGTATTCACAATCAGTCCAAAAAATGTTCAGCAAATTCCATTGATATTCGTGGGGATCATTCTGACACAAAATGTGCATCCTTTAAACAAAATTAGGGCAGATTATTCTGCCTTTACATATTAACATTTTATATTTTAACCGGCCATTTTAAGTATAGTCTCTATTATTTACGGTTCCAAGAACAAGGATTCTCGGTTTTTTTATCTTTTTCGACATTTTCTCTTATTTTATTTCTCCGGCCATTCTGCGCTTATATTTTCTCTTACGTTTGAAAAAATGTGTTTTTGCTGTTATAATATTTTCAAATTTTCCTTCAGTAAATAAAAATTAAAGGAGCAGAGTCTATATGAACATTAGAAAAGCTGAC
>DKLE01000080.1:18403-23360 GCA_002455605.1 Firmicutes bacterium UBA6648 | reverse complement strand
GACAATTATTTAGAGGCCTTTACCAATTCTATTATTACTTCATTCAAGTCATTGGGGATAATTCTGGCTTATATCGTAATGTTTATGATGATTACAGATATTCTTCAATTATCAGGAATTTTAGATAATATGACCAATCAATATTATGTAGGTCTGTTGAAAGGGTTTTTAGAGATGACGGTGGGGTGCTCGGCTATAAGCGGCACTATGATCATTCCGCTGGCGGCAAAAACAATAGGGTGCAGTATTTTGATTTCTTTTGGAGGGTTGTCCATCATCGGTCAATCCATGAGTATGCTGGAAGGTGCTGATGTAAAGTTTACTTATTTACTTTTTGTAAAGCTTTGTCACGGTATGCTGGCCGGCGGATTAGCCTATTTATTAACTGAAATCATACTGTAAAAATCCAATTAAGACCCCAAATTATTTAATATATGGTTTTTGAAGCTGATCAGAAAACCTATAGAGATTCTTATCTGTTAAAAGATTATAAAAATCAGCCGCTCTAAGGTCATAACTTAATAATAATTGACAACCTTGTAAACAGTCGGACTCTTTATTTATATTGGTGACACATGGTAAAGCGGCTCTTTTCTCTTTTTTTATCGATTTGAGCAGTACGGCTCCTTTTTGATTAAAAGCTAGAATTCGTGCATAGTATTCTTCCTTGTCCAATATATCCTTGAAGTCTGTTTTAGTCAGTCCCATGGAAATGTGTGTCAATAATCTGTTGATGCGTGTGGCTGTATACCTTTTGGATTTTAAGAGTTCTTTCAATTCAGTCAAGCTGTGGGCCAGCCGTATGGATTTGCTCAGTTTATTCTCCAATCCTTCGCTCACCGAAAAAATCTCTTTTAAATCACAGGAAGCTGTTGTAAGAATTTTAGAGGTCACTATTTTATAGTAAAGCTCGTCTAAATTAAATTTTACGTTTCCTGATTGAGAATAAGAGATGGCGTTATGGAGGACCTCTGCTGCTTCTTCGGGCAGGAAGCTTTTTATACCATTTATGTCGAAGCCGTTAGAATGCAAGGCTTTTCTTATAGCGGAGGCAGAAGCGATTTCGCCTTCCAGCCGATGATCATGATAATGAGCACCATGACGCTTTACGGTAATAGGAATTATGTCGCTTTTAGTCAGAATAAGCTGCTTTAAGTATTCAATAGCTAAAATATTATTGGGGCTGTCCATAAGCTCCGAATAATTCTCCCCGAGACACTTTTTTACTGCTTCAGCTCGAGCTTTAGGGTAAGAGAGGCCCAGGTCCGAATGGCTTTTTATTTCCTGTTTAAATTCGCTGGATTCGTGGGAAAGAAAATGGGATACATGTTTTAACTCTGTCAAATCACCGGATTCACTGCCAAAGGATAGGTGAGTAATACAACCCAGTCTGTTCAAGATCTCAATGGCACCTTTTGCGAAATACTCAGCGTTATTACAGGCAAACACAAAAGGCAATTCAATGACAAGATCAATGCCGCACTGTACGGCCATTTCTGCTCGGATCCACTTAGAAACCATAGCGGCTTCCCCTCTTTGCGTAAAATTTCCGCTCATTATTGCAACCACAAAATCGGCCTCAGTCTTATCAATGGATTTTTGTAACTGATAAAGATGGCCGTTATGAAAAGGATTATATTCTGCTATTATTCCTAAAACTCTCATATATGTATATTATCACAATTTTATGCAATTATAAATAATAAATATTAATAGATAATACCCATAAATTTAAGCATAACGATAGTAAAAGCCTATTGTATCATAATGTATATATATTGCAAAACCTGGTGAATACTCTTGAATATTCACGAAAAAAGAGTATAATATTATGAGTTGTAAGTAACAGTTTAAAAATTATATAGATATAAAACGGAGGATTAAGATGAAAGTATTAGTAATTAATTGCGGAAGTTCATCATTAAAATATCAAGTTCTTGATATGACAAATGAAGTTCTTTTATGTAAGGGTCTTGTAGAAAGAATCGGCATGGAAGGTTCAGTGATAACACATGAAAAAACTGGTATGGACAAGTTTAAGCTTGTGGTGCCTATGAAGGATCATAAAGATGCGATTGGACATGTATTGGAAGCAGTACAGAACGCAGAACATGGTGTGGTAAAATCCATGGATGAAATCGGATCTGTAGGACACAGAGTAGTTCATGCAGGTGAAAAATATGCTCATTCCGTATTGATTACTCCTGAAGTAATTAAAGCTCTTGAAGAGTGTATTGAATTAGCACCTCTTCACAATCCGCCTAATTTAGCTGGTATTGCAGCGTGTCAGGCACTAATGCCAAAGACTCCAATGGTAGCTGTTTTTGATACAGCCTTCCATCAGACAATGCCTCCTGAATCTTATATTTACGCAATTCCTTATGAATATTATCAGAAGCATGGTATCCGAAGATACGGTTTCCACGGAACAAGCCACAAGTATGTAGCAGAAAGAGCTGCGGATATTATGAATTGTTCCCTGGATGATTTAAAGATTATTACCTGCCACTTAGGTAACGGTGCTTCCGTATCCGCTATTAAGAGAGGTAAGTGTATTGATACTTCAATGGGATTCACTCCATTAGAAGGTCTTGTTATGGGTACTCGTTCAGGAGATATCGACCCAGCTATCGTAACCTATATCAGGGAAAAAGAAGGTCTGGAAGCCGGAGTTGCTAATGAAATCTTAAATAAAAATTCCGGAGTTCTTGGTATTTCAGGAATTTCCAGTGACTTTAGAGATATTGAAGATGCTGCAGCAGAAGGAAACGAAAGAGCTCAGCTTGCTTTAAAGGTATTTGCTCATAAAGTAAGATTCTATATCGGTGCATATATTGCAGAGATGAACGGTGTAGATGCAATTGTATTTACAGCGGGTCTTGGAGAAAACGGCATCGAAATGAGAGATGTAATTTGTCATGATCTTGGAAACCTGGGCATTAAGCTTGATCTGGTTAAGAACAAGGTGAGAGGTAAGGAAATGATCATCAGCAGAGATGATTCAAAGGTTAAAATTATTCTGATTCCTACGAATGAAGAACTAATGATTGCAAGAGATACATTTGAAATTACGAAGAATTTAAAATAATTGTTGACATATGTGTCCTATAAAGGTATACTTTAGAAGTTGCATTTATCACAAGTGATTTTGTGATGAGATAAATACAAAGAGAAACGAGCAAAAGGAGGTGTAAAAAATGGCAGTTCCAAAGAGGAAAACATCTAAAGCAAGAAGAGATAAGAGAAGATCACCAAACATGAAGAAGGCATTACCTGGACTTTCAATCTGTCCTCAGTGCCACGAGCCAAAACTTCCACATAGAGTTTGCCCGAATTGCAATTATTACGACGGTAAGGAAATTGTTGCTTCCGAAGCGTAAGAATGTAGACGAGAAACAAAATTTTAACACCGGACAAGAGTCCGGTGTTATTTTCGTTTTGCCATATAAGTTAGAAAATATTTAAATATTAGTATGGATCAGTCCGTAGCTTTTTAACTCATCGGCTATTTGATATAAGGTTTTATTTTCAGGCTCACACAAAGGCATACGGTATTCTTTTTCTATCATCCCCATTATGTTTAAGGCTGCTTTTACAGGAATAGGATTGACTTCAATGAACATGGAATCGATAAGGGATTTCATTCGCAGCTGCATTTCTTTGGCCTTGATGGTATGATTGTCAAGATAGGCTGCGATCATCTCATGAGTATCTTTAGGAATAATATTGGCTACCGTTGATATGGCACCTACACCTCCCACAGAAAGCAACGGCACGATCATATCGTCATTGCCGGAATAAAGGGCAAAATCCGGACAGACATATTTTGCGATTTCCACAACTTGAGAAATATTTCCGCTGGCTTCTTTTATTCCCACGATATTTGGATGAGTGCAAAGCTCAGAAACCGCAGCAGGAGTAATATTTACACCTGTACGGCTGGGAACAGAGTAAAGGATACATGGTATACCAACAGAGTCCGCAATGGCTTTATAATGATTGATTAAGCCTTTTTGTGTACATTTATTGTAGTAAGGTGTGACCAGCAGAAGTCCGTCAACTCCTACTTTTTCCAATTCTTTAGACAGCCAAATGGCGTGTGCGGTATCATTACTGCCTGCTCCGGCGATAATCGGCACTCTTCCGTCAGTATGTTCTACTGTAAAGCGTACGGTTTCAATGTGTTCTTCGTCACTCAAGGTGGAAGCTTCTCCTGTTGTTCCGCAGCTGACAATAGCATCAATGCCTTCGGCTATCTGCCAGTCAATTAGCTTTTTTAACGTATCAAAATCTACAATCCCTTCTTTAAAGGGGGTTACAAGTGCTACAGCAGCACCTGTGAAAAGTGTCATATGCAAATCATCCTTTCATTATACCTATATTTGTTATAGCTATAAAAATAATCTTCCTTATTTCAATATATTCAATGTCAATACAAAAGTTTTAAAATACTATAAAAAATAAGGATAATATTTAAAATATATTGAATACAATAAAAAATTGTGCTAGAATAACAAATTAAGAACAAAAAATAGTGATAACACATAAAATTCAAACGTTAATATAGAAGAGTATAGGAGAGTAAGAGAATGGATAAAAAATTGAAGGTAGGCATTCTGGGCGGTACAGGAATGGTAGGACAGCGTTTTATTTCTCTTTTAGAGAATCACCCTTGGTTTGAGGTGGTAACCATTGCTGCCAGTGAAAGAAGTGCGGGGAAAACATATGCAGAAGCCGTAGGCAATAGATGGAAGATGACCACACCCCTTCCTGAATTCGTAAAAAATATTGTAGTAATGAATGTAAATGAAGTAGAAAAGGTTGCAGCTACTGTTGATTTTGTTTTTAGTGCGGTGGATATGACAAAAGAAGAAATCAAAGCTATTGAAGAAGCCTATGCAAAAACAGAAACACCAGTGGTATCCAACAACAGTGCACATAGATGGACACCGGATGT
>DKLE01000080.1:0-18275 GCA_002455605.1 Firmicutes bacterium UBA6648 | reverse complement strand
GATGGACACCGGATGTTCCTATGGTTATTCCTGAAATTAATCCGGAACATTTTGAAGTCATTGAGCACCAGAAGAAGCGTCTGGGGACTGTAAGGGGATTTATTGCAGTTAAGCCAAACTGTTCTATTCAGAGCTATGTTCCTGCGTTGTCGGCATGGAAGGAATTTGAGCCTTATGAAGTAGTTGCCACTACTTATCAGGCCATTTCGGGAGCTGGAAAGACTTTCAGCGAATGGCCGGAAATGGTAGAAAATATTATTCCGTACATCGGTGGAGAAGAAGAAAAGAGTGAACAGGAACCTCTTCGGGTGTGGGGAAAGATTTCAAATGGTGTTATTGAAAAGGCTGCAGAGCCGGTGATTACTTGTCAATGTATAAGAGTTCCGGTATTAAACGGACATACTGCGGCAGTTTTTGTTAAGTTCAGAAAGAAACCGACAAAAGAGCAGCTTATCGAAAAGCTAAAGAGTTTCAGAGGCATCCCTCAGGAGCTTGATTTACCAAGTGCTCCCAAGCAGTTTGTTCAGTATATGGAGGAAGATAACAGACCTCAGGTTAAAGCTGATGTAGATTATGAAAAGGGAATGGGTGTTTCCATCGGACGTATCCGGGAAGATCATGTATACGATTTTAAATTTGTAGGGCTTTCTCATAATACCGTTCGAGGAGCAGCAGGCGGTGCTGTTCTTTGTGCCGAAACGTTGACAGCTAAAGGGTACATTAATGCGAAATAAAATAATTAATTTGGTTAATTTTGAGAGGGTTTTCTTTGAAAATCCTCTTTTTTATGTTATAATGTTAATTTGATTGAAGCAGCCCCGTTGTGGGGTAATCAACCGACATTCGTGCAGTTCAGCGGCTTGCATGAAATAAACAAAAGAAATTTATATAAAGTTGAAAGGGGAAAATTAAATTGACATTATTTGAGGCAATTATATTAGGATTAGTACAGGGATTGGCAGAATTTCTGCCCATAAGCAGTTCCGGACATCTGGCATTATTACAGTATTTCTTTGGGATTGAAGGGGAAAGCGTATTAGCTTTTGCAGTATTGCTGCATTTAGGTACGCTGATTTCAGTATTTATTGTTTATTGGAAAGATATTGTTGAACTGGTTATAGAGCTTTTTTATGTAATAGGGGACATTTTTACGGGAAAAGGACTTGGAACAAAGAAAAATGACACCAGAAGAATGGGTTATATGATTATTGTGGCTACTATACCGACTGCTATAATCGGAATCGTATTTAATGATTTGTTTAAAAGCTTCTATACCACATTAATGCCTATCGGAGTGGGATTATTAATTACAGGCACGATTCTTTTTATTGCAGAACGGCTGAATACAAGCCGGAAAGGTATCAGAGAAATGAAATTCCGTCATGCAATTTTGGTAGGCATCTGCCAGGGTATAGCTATTACACCGGGAATATCCAGATCTGGTTCTACGCTGTTCGGCGGATTGATTTCCGGAATTAACAGAGAAGTTGCTGTTAAATATGCGTTTCTCATATCCATTCCTTCTATCTTAGGCTCCGTTATTTTAGAAGCACCTGCTGCCTTTAAGGCGGGTGTGGACATGGCACTTATCATTCCTATTTTAGTGGGAGTTATCATTGCTGCAGTATCCGGACTAGTGGCCATTAAAACAATGATTAATTTTGTTTCAAAACAGAAACTTTGTTATTTTTCTTATTACACCTGGATTTTAGGTGTGGCAGTTATTATATATTCAACATTTATCGCATAGATAGTACGTTTTAGTGAGGTATTTATAGTATGGCAGAAGAAAAAAAGAAGAGAGGCAGACCGCCTGGGTCTAAGAATAAGAATTCGGGAACAGCAAAAAATGCAAGGAACAGTGCAGCTAAAAAAACAGTTCAGTCAAAAAATATGACAGGAAGCCGAGTAAAGGATGAAATTTGGGCTGTCATCATCATAGCAGTAGGCATTTTTTTTGCAATTTCCATTCAAACAAAAGCGGCAGGAGAACTGGGGATTGGCATAAAAAATTTCTTCTTGGGATGCTTTGGTCAGGTGGCTATTATCTTGCCATATTATTTAATTCTTTACGGCGCTTTGCTTTTTATAAACAAGACGACACATATAAACAAGCGGTCGGCAGCTTTGCTGCTGGTATCATTCCTGATGTTTTCAATTATTTTTAGCGGAAGATTCATTGCTACGGATAAAATTTCTTTTGGCTATATTGATTTTGCCGGTTGGTTTCAGGCCGGTATAAAAATGACAAACGGCGGAGCAGTGGGCATGTTTCTGGCCTTGATCGTAATCGTTGCAGTGGGAACAACCGGATTATATATTTTTGCAACACTGGTCATAATTGTTTGTATGATGTTAATTGTTAACACACCTATCTCTCAATTTATTGACAATTATAAGATTAAAAAACAGGTAAAAAAAGAAATGGCGGAGCAGGCTGCAGCTGAGGAAGCCGAAGTCATGGCTGAAAAACAAAAACAGCTGGAGCTGGATTTAAAAAAATCTTATGCCCCTATGGTACAACAGTCCAAGGTCAATGAAAAAAAGAAAAATATTTTGGACTACATGAAAGATGACAGGCTTTTTAAAGGAACCAAGGAAAAAGAGGCTTCCACGGAATTAAAAACAGAAGCAGAGCCAGAGGTAAAAATCAGCTATGGTTTGGAGGAATCGGTACAGGTTCCGGCTGGCTTCGGACTTTCCAATGATGCTGCTGCACCGGTTATCCCACCGGAACCTGTTGCCCCAGTCAATAAACCGGTTGATATAGCCGGTTTAAAAATTAAAGGCTATGAAGAACCGGCGGCAGAAATACTGCATGAAACGGAGACTTTAAAGAAAGAAGATGTGGAACGCAGCCAGCAGATGCAAATGAAGCTTACTAAACAGGAAGCAGCCAGTGCAAAACTGGATCCGGACGAGCTGAATCTAAACAAATCCAGTGAAGCGATGGTAAACTATGAGTTTCCGTCCATTGAACTGCTGAATAAAAATAATACCAATAAAAATGATGCAGCTTTAACTAATAATTTAAAAGCAAAGGCTGCCAAATTAGAAAAAACTCTGCAGGATTTCAAGGTAGATGCTAAGGTGGTTCAGGTTACTCAGGGCCCGGCGGTTACCCGTTACGAGATTCATCCGAATACCGGTGTGAAGGTCAGCAGTATCGTAAGGCTTGCTGATGATATCGCTTTGAATCTGGAAGCCAAAAGCATCAGAATCGAAGCGCCTATACCAGGAAAAGCTGCTGTAGGTATCGAAGTGGAAAACGAAAAAATTAATATGGTTACGGTCCGTGAGATTATTGATTCCAGAGAATTCAGGGAATCCAAATCAAAGATTACCTTCGCAGTGGGAAAAGACATTGCAGGAAAAGCAATTGTAGCAGATTTGAAATCCATGCCTCATATGCTTATAGCCGGCTCCACCGGCTCCGGAAAAAGTGTGTGCATTAACAGTATCATTATCAGTATTTTATATAAAGCTAAGCCGGATGAGGTTAAGTTTGTTCTGATAGACCCTAAGGTGGTTGAACTGGGCAATTATAACGGTATCCCCCATATGCTGATACCGGTAGTAACCGAACCGAGCAAGGCGGCCGCTGCATTGAACTGGGCAGTAGCGGAAATGACGGATCGGTACAAAAAATTTGCAGAAGAGGGTGTGCGTGATCTGGCAGGCTTTAACGAGCTGGTGAAAGAAAAAGGAGAGCCGGATCGGTTTATGCCGCAAATTGTTATTATCATTGATGAGCTGGCAGATTTAATGATGGCAGCACCTTCTCAGGTAGAAGAGTCTATCTGCCGCCTTGCGCAGATGGCCAGAGCAGCAGGAATGCATTTAATTGTTGCTACTCAAAGACCATCCGTAGACATTATTACCGGTGTAATCAAAGCCAATATTCCGTCCAGAATTGCTTTTGCTGTATCCTCACAGTTTGACTCAAGAACTATTTTGGATATGGCAGGAGCCGAAAAACTGGTGGGAAAAGGGGACATGCTGTTTAATCCGTTAGGCTCAGGAAAACCTGTTCGAGTTCAGGGAAATTTTATTTCTGATTCAGAAGTACATAGTGTTATAGAGCATTTAAAGAAACAATGTACAGAAACCGAGTATGCCAGTGATGTGATATGCAGCATTGAAAAAGCCAATACGCCGGAGGTATCTGACGACGGAGATGAACTTTTGGCCGATGCCATAGAAACCGTCGTTCGAGCAGAGCAAGCATCCGTTTCTATGCTTCAGAGAAGGTTCCGAATTGGATATAACCGGGCAGCCCGAATTGTGGACATGATGGAAGCCAGAGGGATTATAGGCCCTGCAGACGGAAGTCGTCCCAGACAGGTTCTGATGACTTTAGATGAGCTGATGAATATGAGATCGGACGGAGAAGCCGTTTTGGAAGACAAAGGTGTTCCTGAAGAAATTTAATAAGTGTAAAGACTCTAAGAGGAATGATTGAATGGAAAATAAAAAAGAGAATGAAAAAAAGTACAATGTTTATGTATGTACATTAGGCTGTCCGAAGAATAGCAATGACTCTGAAATGGCAGCCGGCATTTTAGAAAAAAGCGGGCATCGCATGGTGAATGATCCGGTTGACAGTGATGTTATTATAGTCAATACCTGCGGATTCATTAACGATGCTAAAAAAGAGTCCATTGATAAAATATTAGAGATGGCAGAGATAAAGGAAGAAGAGGATAAGGACCGCTTACTCATTGTATCCGGGTGCTTGTCAAAACGCTACGGTGATGAACTGTTTAAAGAACTGCCGGAGGTGGACATTTTCCTCGGTGTGAATGAATATCATAATCTGCCTCAGATTTTGGCTCAGCACCAAAAAGAAAGAGAGATTTATGTTTACGACTGCAATCGGGAGTTTGTGGAAATGAACAACAGAAAGCTGTCAGAAAATCCTTATACAGCTACAATAAAAATTGCAGAAGGCTGTGATAATGTTTGTGCATATTGCATTATTCCTCATATTCGGGGACATTATAGAAGCAGGCGAGAAGAAGATATATTGCAGGAGGCAGAGCTTCTGGCTGAACATGGCTGCAAAGAATTGATTTTGATTGCGCAGGATGTCACAGCGTATGGTGTGGATTTATATGGAGAATTGAGACTGGCAAAGCTGGTTAAAAAGCTATGCCGGATCGACGGTCTCCAGTGGATTCGATTGATGTATTGCTATGAAGACAAAATTACGGATGAATTAATTCAGGTTATGACGGAAGAAAAGAAGGTTTGCCATTATTTGGACATACCTATTCAGCACAGCAGTGATAAGATTCTTCAGCTTATGAATAGAAGGTCCACTCATGAAAGCATAATCAATACAATTAATAAGCTGCGAAAAGCCATGCCGGACATCACCATAAGGACTACTCTAATTACAGGTTTTCCGGGAGAGACATCGGCTGAATTTGATGAGCTGTACGATTTTGTAGAGGATATGAAATTGGAAAGGCTTGGGGTTTTTGCTTATTCTAAAGAAGAGGGCACTCCCGCGGCAGAGATGAAGGAACAGGTGCGTTCGGATGTAAAGGAGAAGAGAAAGGATTCAATTATGAGGCTTCAGATGGAAATTTCTCTAGGGTCCAATCAAAAGAAAATCGGACAGATTTTGCAGGTTCTTGTGGAAGAACAGGACGAAGAGGGCGCTTATATAGGGCGAACCCAGTATGATGCTCCGGAAATTGATAATTCTGTATTGTTTCAGTCAAATAAGGAGCTGGAGCCGGGAGACCTGGTGATGGTTCAGATTAATGACGCATTTGATTATGATTTAGTAGGCGTGGAGGTATAAGGATGAACTTACCTAATAAATTAACGGTTGGGAGAATAATTGCTGTTCCCTTTTTCGTAGTGCTTTACATGATGGGCTACAATTTAACTGCTTTTATACTATTTATTGCCGCATCGTTTACGGATATGCTGGATGGAAAAATTGCAAGGAAGCATAATCTGGTTACTAATTTCGGAAAGATAATGGACCCTTTGGCTGATAAAATCTTAGTTTATTCCGCTTTTTGCTTAATGGTTGAAAACGGTTTAGTTCCGGGATGGATGCTTATTGTTATATTAGCTCGGGAATTTGCTGTTGGGGGAATGAGAACAGTAGCTGCTTCTGAAGGAATCGTTATTGCTGCCGGCATGAGCGGAAAAATAAAAACAGTATTGCAGATGATCGCAGTTCCGCTTTTGCTGCTTTTGAAGGTTCAGGCTTTAGTAAGTGTGACTCCTTTTATAGCCCTGCTTGCCTATGGATTCCTATGGGCTTCGTTAGTCATGACCATTTATTCCGGTATTGAATATATTCTGAAAAATAAATCGGTTTTTTCTATGTAATTGCACAGCATAAAAGAAAGAAGCTGCTTTCCAATAATTTACCCTTTTGGAACAGCTTCTTTCTTAGTAGAAGGGAAAAAAGGTGTTTTATTATGAACGAAAGAACAGGAAACAATAGTGATTTAGATGCACATCTGCCTTTATTGGTAGGAAAGATGTTGATTGAGAAAAATATTTCCATATCTTGTGCAGAATCTTGTACAGGAGGGATGTTTGCGCAGAATTTAACGGATATTCCGGGAATATCCGCTGTGTTTGACAGAGGAATCGTCACCTATAGCAATAATGCAAAAATGGAGGAGCTTGGCGTACAGCGAGAGACATTAGAAAAATATGGTGCGGTAAGCAGGCAAACTGCTGTGGAAATGGCTGAAGGGGTTCGAAGAGTAGCCCGGAGTAAAATCGGTGTGTCCGTGACAGGAGTAGCGGGGCCCGGAGGAGGTACAAAGGATAAACCGGTGGGGCTTGTGTATGTTTGTGCCGTATTTGAACAAAAAATATTATGTAAAGAACTCCGATTAAATGGTGACAGGAAATCCAACAGAACCGTGTCCATGCTGACTATGTTTGATATAATCAAAGAGCTGATTGAGCAGGAATACATGAAAGAAAAGTGAAGAAACACTTGACTTGGAAAAAAATGTATATTAATATAAATATACCATAATTTACCATTCTTAAATCAGAATAAAAAACTGTTGACCAAAGTGTGTTAATAAGGTATTATTAATTAAGAACAGATGTTCACTAAACATAGGAGGGAAACAAATGGCAGCTAATAAAGACGTCAATGTAAACATAAATAAAAGTGAAAAGGAAAAAGCTCTTAAAGAGGCTATGGCCCAAATACAGAAACAATTTGGGCAGGGGGCTATCATGAAGCTGGGAGACGATTCCGCTAAATTAAATATAGAGGCTATTTCCACCGGCTCAGTAAGTCTGGACATTGCTACAGGTATAGGAGGAATTCCCAGAGGAAGAGTTATCGAGATTTATGGACCGGAATCCTCCGGTAAAACTACTCTGACTCTTCATGTGATTGCAGAAGCTCAGAAAGCAGGAGGAAAAGCTGCATTTATCGATGCGGAGCATGCCCTGGATCCTGAATATGCCAAAAATTTAGGGGTGAATGTAGATGAATTGCTGGTATCTCAGCCGGATACCGGAGAGCAGGGATTGGAAATCTGTGAAATGCTTGTTCGCAGCGGAGCTCTTGATATTGTGGTTGTGGACTCTGTGGCAGCTCTTGTTCCGCGAGCTGAAATTCAGGGAGAAATGGGAGACAGCCATGTGGGGCTTCAGGCCAGACTGATGTCTCAGGCACTTAGAAAGCTTACGGGAAGTATTAACAAATCAAATACCTCAGTAATTTTTATCAATCAGCTTCGTGAAAAGGTGGGAGTAATGTTTGGAAATCCGGAAACAACTACCGGTGGAAGAGCACTTAAGTTTTATTCTACTATGAGACTGGATGTAAGGAAAATCGAAAGTATAAAATCGGGAGATGAAGTGATCGGGAACAGAACCCGAGTAAAGCTTGTGAAAAATAAAGTTGCCCCGCCGTTCAAGCAGGCAGAATTTGATATCATGTATGGAAGAGGTATCTCTAAAGAAGGAGATGTATTGGATTGTGCAGTAGAAGCAAAGATTGTAGAGAAAGCAGGCTCTTGGTATAGCTTTGACGGCAACCGTATCGGGCAGGGAAGAGAAAATGTTAAGCGATTCTTATTGGAGAACGCTGACGTTTTAGATAAGGTTGAGGCGCTATTAAAAGAAAAGATGAAGCCGGATACAGAACAGCCTCAGACAGAAGGTGATTTAGTGGTGGATGAAGATGGAGTAGTCATTGAATAATCAAAATAGTTACCTTTGTTTACATAAAAAACATTTGACAGTGTATGTCCTATATGGTATTATACTGTATTGTAAGCCGCTCAGAATAGGTTGTGCTAAAAGCAGCTCAGCACGGGTTGCTACCTATGGATGGCGAGACTGGATAGAGGAGGTAAGAATGATATGTACGCAGTAATTGAAACAGGTGGAAAGCAGTATAGAGTACAGGAAGGCGATGTAATCACAGTTGAAAAGTTAGATGTAGAAGCTGGTGAAAAGATTACATTCGATAAAGTACTTTTAATAAGCGACGGAGAAACAATAAAGGTTGGAGCTCCTTACGTGGAAAGCTGCAATGTAGCTGGAACTGTAGTTGAGCATGGCAAAGGTCAGAAGGTTATTATCTTTAAGTACAAGGCAAAGAAAGACTACAGAAAGAAGCAGGGACACAGACAGCCTTATACAATGATTAAGATTGAAAAGGTTTCTGCTAGAAAAGCTAGAAAGACTAAGGCAGCAGCTGAAGCTGAAGCAGTAGCAGAATAATTTTACATCATTGATAGGCTTGATCTTATTATAAGAATTGAGAAATCAGCGAGACAGCACAGGAAAAAGGAGGTGTAGTCTATGGCAAGTAAGAAGGGAGTAGGTAGCTCCAAGAACGGTCGTGATAGTGAGTCGAAACGTTTAGGCGTGAAGAGAGGCGACGGTCAGTACGTAAGTGCTGGTAGCATCCTAGTTAGACAGAGAGGAACAAAATTCCACCCTGGCAATAACGTAGGCATTGGCGGAGACGATACTTTATTTGCTAAGATTGACGGAGCTGTAAAGTTCGAAAGATATGACAAAACAAGAAAGCAAGTAAGCGTTTATCCTAAAGAAGCTTAAATTGATTCTAAAGCCCCTATTTATAGGGGCTTTTAAAATAATGATAAGTTCAGTAAACAGGATTTTCTGTATAGGAAGGAGAGGCTCAAGTATGTTCGTTGATAGAGCCAAAATAATAATTAAATCAGGTAAAGGCGGAAATGGTGCGGTAACCTTTAGAAGGGAACCATTCGTTCCGGAAGGCGGCCCCGATGGTGGTGACGGCGGTAAAGGCGGAGATGTTATCTTTATGGCCTATGCAAGTCTTAGAACCCTTATGGACTTTCGATATAAAAAAAAATATGAAGCGGAAAATGGACAGGACGGTATGAAAAAGAAAAGGTTTGGTAAAAATGCAGAAGACCTTATTATTAAAGTACCGCCGGGAACTGTTGTAATAGATGAAGAAACCGGATTAGTTATGAAGGATCTTGTAAAGGCAGGAGACAGCTTTGTAGCAGCGAGAGGCGGCAAAGGCGGCAAAGGAAATGTGCATTTTAAGAATTCCGTACGCCAGGCTCCCAATTTTGCAGAAGCGGGAGGATTTGCCAAGGAGAGAAATGTAATCCTGGAATTGAAACTGATAGCCGATGTTGGATTAATAGGATTTCCTAACGTAGGAAAATCAACTATATTATCGGTATCAACAAATTCTAACCCGAAGATTGCCAATTATCACTTTACAACAATTACTCCGAATTTAGGTGTAGTTGAAATTTTCAATGACGGCTTTGTAATGGCAGATATTGCAGGCATTATTGAAGGAGCACATCAGGGTGCCGGTTTGGGACATAAATTTTTAAAGCACATTGAGAGAACAAAAGTTCTGATCCATGTGGTGGATATATCCGGTTCTGAGGGTCGAGATCCCATTGAGGATTTTGATAAGATTAATAATGAGCTTCGATTATATAATGAAAAGCTTGCTTTAAAACCTCAGATTGTAGCTGCCAATAAAATGGACATGGTATCAGCCGATGACCCTAAATATTTAGAATTTAAAGCGTATGTAGAAGCCAAAGGAATGAAAGTATTTCCTGTTTCTGCTCCGATCCACGAAGGGATTCATGAGCTGATGGCAGAAGCGGCAGCGATACTGCACCGATTGGAGCTGGAAACACCGGAGGAGGAAGAGCAATACGAATTCTTTGATTTTGAAAGAGATGATGTAGAAGAAGACTTTAAGGAAGTATATACTTCGGTTGCAGACGACGGAACCTATGTCATTGAAGGCAAGCAGCTTAAAAAAATATTCGATTCCACAAACTTTAACGACAGCGGTTCTTTGAGATATTTATATAAATATATTGAAAAGAAAGGCGCTTTGGAAGAATTAAAGCGTATGGGTCTTGAAGAAGGCGATATAATCCGAGTATTTGATTATGAATTCGAATATATTGAAGAATTTTAAACAGGTAATGGGCAGTTCAAGAGCGGACTGCCTATTAATTTGCCGATAATAGTATTATTTAATGGTCTCCAACGTATTATTTAATAAGAAGGGGGCGATGAAATGGGTATTATAAAACAAACTATTATCTGTATCCTGATTGGATTGATTTTCTTGGGAGGCAAGGCAGTAGATAATAAATATATCGGCAGTGTTGCCAATAAAGCAGAAACGGCAATTTGTAAGGATTATACCATGAAAGAGGTAAAGGAAACCTGCCTGAATACAGCTGCCAGTGTAAAAGATCTGACGGAAAGGACTAAAAAGGCTATTGAATATACAGAGGAAACTATGGCGAATTACAGAAAAAATGTGATATAATACGTATTTAGATAAAATAACAGGCTGTTGCAGAACGGCATTGAAAGGTTCGGTTAACTCATGTCTCATAGATATTTAACAATTGAAGATTCCTTGGAGCTTTTGAAAAAGTATAATACACCAGCTCATGTAGTGAGGCATTGTAAGGCTGTAGCAGACGCTGCTGTTAAATTGGCCATGGCTTTAAATGAAAAAGGAAGCCATTTCGATATTGAATTAATCCGAGGAGCAGCATTAATCCATGACATCGCCAGGGTGGAGGAAAATCATGCGGAAAGAGGAGCCGAAATTGCCAAATCACTGGGTTATAATCAGGAGGCTGAGATTATTCGTGCCCACATGACGTATGAATTGAAAAAAGATGTCGATGACTTGACAGAGCTGGATCTGGTGTGTTTGGGTGACCGAGTAGTTAAAGAAGACAAATATGTAGGCTTATCCGAACGTATGGCCTATATTCTTGATAAGGTGAAGGACCTACCGGAGGCAGTAAAGAGAATTGAAAGAAAACAAGCGGAGAATCAACTGCTGCTGTCCAAAATAGAGAATAAATTAGGAATGACCATAGATGAATTAATGAGTAAAGAAAGGTAAGAGCTGAATGAACTTTAATACGAATTTAGACAACATACTGAAAAGAGTGGAGAAACCAGCCAGATATATCGGAGGAGAGCTGAATTCTGTTAACAAAGAAATAACGGAGGATATGACAAGATTTTGCTTTGCATTTCCGGATACTTACGAGATCGGTATGTCTTATTTAGGCATCCAAATTTTATATAATATACTCAACAAAGAAAGAGATATTTTTTGTGAACGAGTGTTTTGCCCGGGCTTAGACATGGAAGAACTGTTAAGACAGGAAGAAATTCCTCTTTTTACCTTAGAGACAAAAACTCCTATCAACACGATGGATTTCTTAGGTTTTACCCTTCAATATGAACTTTCGTTTACAAATATTTTAAATATTTTAGATTTGGGTGGTATACCGCTGCTTCGGGAGGACAGAAATGAGACTCACCCCATTATTATTGCAGGCGGACCATGTGCATATAATCCGGAACCCTTGGCGGATATTATAGATATATTTTTAATCGGTGACGGAGAGGAAATTCTGATTCAACTATTCAATGAATATCAGATTTCCAACAAGGCAGGAGAAAGCAGGGAAGAATTCTATAAAAGAATTGTTAAATTGCAGGGAGTGTATATCCCTAAATTTTATGAGCCCGTATATGCTGAAAACGGGCAGATTTGCAGAGTGGACAAGCTGTATGAGGAAGCACCGGATAAAATTTTACGGTGCATTGTACCAGATTTGAATGCAGCTCCATTTCCAGTGAAGCCCATTGTTCCTTTTATTGAAACCGTGCACGATCGATCGGTTGTGGAAACTTTCAGAGGATGTACCAGAGGATGCCGTTTTTGTCAGGCTGGTATCATCTACCGGCCGATTAGAGAACGCCGAATGGCTTTGATTGAGGAGATTGTTGAAGAACAGTTGGAAAACACAGGACATGAGGAATTGTCACTCTTATCCTTATCTACCAGTGACTATTCGAAATTTGAAGAATTAGCTACCAATTTGATGCATATGTGCAAGGGGCGTAATGTCTCTTTGTCTCTTCCGTCTCTGAGATTGGATTCCTTTTCTTTTAAGGTATTAGAAGAAATTCAGGGATATAAAAAATCTGGGCTGACGTTTGCTCCGGAGGCAGGCTCTCAAAGACTGAGGGATGTGATTAATAAGTGTATTACAGAAGAGAACATATATAATTCTGTAGAACAGGCATTGGAATTGGGATGGAAAAATATAAAATTGTATTTTATGAATGGACTTCCCACAGAAACCTTTGACGATTTAGATGGTATTTATGAAATAGCCTCCAATATTGTAGAAATGAACAGAAGAATAAACGGTAAAGGCAGGTTTAACGTAACGATTAGTGTTTCAAATTTTGTTCCGAAAGCGCATACTCCTTTTCAGTGGATGGCTCAGGACTCGCCAGAGCAATTCAGTGAAAAGCATCATTACCTCAAAGACAAGTTAAGGCCTGTAAAAGGAGTGACTTTTAACTATCACGGCACAAAGACCAGCGTTCTAGAGGCCGTATTTGCAAGAGGAGACAGACGTGTTTCAAAGGTTTTAGTCCGAGCCTTTGAATTGGGATGTAAATTTGACGGCTGGACGGAGCATTTTAAATATGATGCATGGATGAAAGCTTTCGAAGAAACAGGAATCGATAAATGTTTTTATACCACCAGAGAGAGAAGCTATGATGAAATTTTGCCTTGGGATATGATTGACTGCGGGGTAACAAAGGAATTTCTGATGAAAGAAAATGAACGGGCAAAAAAGGAGGAGACAACACAAGATTGCAGAACAGGTTGTGTTGGGTGCGGCATGAATAAGAATGTTAAATGTGAAATGGAGGGTATCAATGGCTAAGTATGTACTAAAATTCTCCAAAGAAAATTATTTCAAATATACGTCACATTTGGATTTATTGCGTTTTTTTAAAAGAAGCTTTAAACGTGCAGGTATTAAACTAAATTATTCCCAGGGCTTTAATCCCCATCCAAAGATGGGTTTTGCTCAACCTCTTTCTTTGGGTTATTCCAGTATCTATGAATTGTTGGAATTTGAGGTTTCAGAGAAAATGTCAGCGGATGACGTGATGAATCGATTAAAAATGATTATGCCGGAAGGGTTGAAAATTCTTGGATGTGTAGAATATGGAGAAGAAGGGCGATCCTTAGCCGCATTGACGGTTGCTGCAGAATATATAGTCGATTTGCCTTTTGGATTAAAGGCTTTTAGTGGAAAAGACTGCCAAGAAGCCTGTTGCGATTTTCTTTCTCAGGAACATATTTTTGTGAAGAAGAAACAGAAAAAATCAAAGGAACTGGTTGAGGTAGACATAAAGAATAAAATTAAAGAAATAACCTTTGCTTCCCCAGGAGAACGAACGATTGTTCATACTGTTTTGGATGCAGGAAGTGAATCAAATCTGAGTCCGGAACTGCTCATTGAAGCTATAACTACATTCTTTAAGCAGGATGTTCCCAGATATGATATAGAAGTGATGAGGAAAAAAATTATTTTCAGTAATAAGTTTACCATATAATTCCATAAAAACAATTGACATTAATAAAATTTATATGTAAAATAAAGTAAATATAAGTAAAAAATGTATTTGTTTTACATGAGGGGGATTTTATGAAGAGTTTCTTAAACAGGGATTATATTGAAAATTTTGTTCGGTATCACAAAAAAATTATTATTAAGGTAGCTGTAGGTTTCGTACTATTTACAGCTGCTTTTTTTGTTTTTTGTATCCGGGATTACAAGGATAAGGGGGATGAATTTACTCTAATTAATAATAGTGATAAGCAGTTCCAGCTTGAAGAAGAGAGCGTAGAGGATTCGGATAAGGATTTAATTGCTAAGGAGGAGCAAAAAAAAGATAAGATTGAGAAAATTTACATAGATATCTCCGGAGCAGTGAAAAATCCTTATGTTTATGAGGTGAAGGAAGGAACAAGAGTTTATGAAGTGATAGAGCTTGCAGGAGGACTGAAGGCGGATGCTGACATCAGCAATTTGAATTTAGCTCAGGTTTTAAGAGACGAAGATAAAATAACTGTTTTGACTAAAGAGCAAATCGCTGATGATATAAACCAGCAGTCCATTCAAAATAATAAAGCCGCTTCAATAACAAATGCTTCCGATCGCTATGGACAAAAGAATCTTGCAAGCGCAGAACATGAGATTAACATCAATACAGCAAGTTCAGAAGAATTACAAACCATTAACGGAATAGGGCCTTCAACAGCTGAAAAGATCCTAATGTACAGGGAAGAAAAGGGGAAATTTAAAAAAACGGAAGAGCTGATGAACGTCAGCGGTATAGGAGAAAAAACTTTTAATAAGCTAAAAAATAAAATTACGGTTTAAAATAGGTAATTCTGTTAAAACTATCCTAGTAAGAGGTGGTTTTATGTTTACAAGAAAAAAGAGTTTAGTAAAGCGAAAAGAATTCTATATCGCTTTAGTTGCCATATTGGGCATTGGATATTTAATGAGTAGTCTGCTGATGTCACCGGGAGATGAGAAAGAAAATCAAAATATCAGCGCAAATGTTAAACAAACAGTAGAACAAAAGATGAATAACAAGGATATTGACGATAATGAGGAGGACAACGACATTGTTTCTGAAAATAATACGTTAAATTCTGATAATAATGTTCAAGAAAATCAATTGGGTGAATATTATTTAGTTAAGGAATCCGATGGGATTATAAAAGTGTATCAGTATGATAAAAATGGCAAAGAGCATTTATTGAGAAGTACGGATATTCTTTATTCCCTGCTCAGCGAAGATGATCAGGAATTGTTTTCGGAAGGGGTAGAGGTAAAGTCGGAGGATGAATTATTAGAATTATTACAAGACTTTGAAAGCTAGGAGTAATTTGCTTTATGGAAACAAAGAGAGTACATGGAATTGTCAAAAGTTTATGCGTGTTTGTTATATTAATTGCTGTTATTACAGGTGTTTCTTTAGCTGTAAAACATAAGGAGCAGCCGGCGCCTGCAGCGATTAATGTGGTGACAGAGAAAGTTTTAATGCCTGGAGGCCAATCAGTGGGCGTGAAAATGGACGTAAAAGGCGTTTTAATTGTTGGTCTTCAGGAGATTGAAACCATCACAGGAGAAGTTGTTAATCCGGGATTATTGTCTGGATTGCAAATTGGTGATACAATATTAGAGATAAATGGTCAAAAAGTTTATCGGGCCGCAGAAGTACAAAATGTAGTAAATAAAATTAGGGGAGAAGTACTGCTGAAGCTTCAGAGAAAAAATGATATAATAGAGATAAGTTTGACACCTGTTGTGGCAAAGGCAGACAATATGTACAAATTGGGCATATGGGTGAAAGACAAGACGGCGGGTATTGGAACTTTAACTTATTATGATCCGCAAAATAATTGCTACGGAGCATTAGGCCATGCAATAACAGATCCGGAAACTTCCGCGATTCTTCCTGTAGCAGAAGGGGAATTGGTGAATTCCAAGGTTGAATCGGTAAAGCAAGGCCGGGCAGGGGATCCGGGAGAAATTCGAGGAATATTCTATGAGGCGGATGATCCTCTTGGAAGCCTAGAGAAAAATTCTGAATTCGGTATTTTTGGCAATTTATATGGAAAAATTGACCATCCTTTTTATGATAAGCCGCTGCCCATAGGTTATCAGGATTCGGTAAAGGTAGGACCGGCTTATATTTTAACAACATTGGATAACAATCAAGTCGAATGCTTTGAGATTGAAATTGAAAAAGTAAACAGACAGGTAAAACCGGGTACAAAAAGTATGACAATTAAGGTTACAGATGAAAGACTTTTGAAGAAAAGTGGAGGGATTGTTCAAGGCATGAGCGGCAGTCCGATTATACAAAACGGCAGGCTGGTAGGAGCCGTAACTCATGTATTTGTCAACAATCCGGAGAAAGGCTATGGCATATTCATAGAGTGGATGCTGCAAGAGCAGATGTCGAAGCGTGTCGACGAATGACATAACTTGTGCATATTTTCTGATAATTTATGTTGCATAAGTTACAGAAAAAGTATAAATTAATAGATGCTGGAGTATTGCTAAAGAATATAATAATCTATGTGGATTATTATGAAATTAAGGGGGATATGTGATGACAAAAATTAGTATCGGAATTGCAGATGATAATAAGGATTTTTGCGAAATTCTGAGCGATTATTTCACAGAGCAGGAAAATATTGATATTACCTTTGTAGCAAATGATGGAATACAAACTGTGGACTGCGTAAAAAAGTATTTACCGGATGTTCTGATTCTAGACATGATTATGCCGCACCTTGATGGGCTTGGTGTTTTAGAGAGCATAAATAACATGGAATTACCAAAATATCCGAAAACCATCATGCTGTCCGCAGTGGGACAAGAATCGATTACTCAGAAAGCAACAAAATTAGGAGCAGAATATTATCTGGTGAAACCATTTAATCTAGGCGTTTTGTCAAAAAGAATCAATCAGCTCTTCGGTGAAGAGCTTGAAGATGGAACTGGAAAACTGACCAGCATACGAACGGTGGTCAACAATAACACAGAAAAAACCAGTAATGATTTAGAAGTTGATATTACTAATATCATTCATGAGGTTGGTGTTCCTGCTCACATCAAGGGATACCAGTATTTGAGAGATGCAATTACTATGGTGGTGGAAGATATGGATTTACTTGGTGCAGTTACTAAGGAATTATATCCGGCAATAGCAAAGCTGAATAACACGACACCAAGCAGGGTAGAGCGGGCTATACGTCATGCCATTGAAGTCGCATGGAACAGAGGTAAAATTGAAACGATAAATAATTTATTCGGGTATACAGTACATAACGATAAAGGAAAACCTACAAATTCGGAATTTATTGCAATCATAGCAGATAAATTGAGATTGGAACGTAAAATTTCTTAATATTCATTTATCATATTTATAACAGAAAATAGAAAATTCATGTGATGGGTTTTTTTGTATAAATCTATAATGATTTCCGGAAACCTATGAAATGTATTTTACAAGCTAAACTCCTTTTATTAATTGGATTAAAATTCCAATTAAATAAAGGGAGTTTTTATATGAAATTGAACTACCCAATGTAAAGTATATCTTTAAAGGAATTACATAATCTATTAGTAAATTTAAATAGTGAAAGGAGAAATGAATATGAATATAAAAGATATGAATTTTGCTGACATTTCATCAGAAGACATTGAAGCTCTTAATAGTGTACAAAGACAAATTAAGACTAAAGAAGGAAAAGATATTGTTATATTGGCATATGAAAAATAATGGATAGAGAAAACTGTTCAATAATACTGATTTAGCTTAAAAGGGTCCTTTCATATAAAAGTAGAAAAGGACTCTTTTAATTCATCTAAAATATTCGACATAATTTTATTATGGTCAATAGATTCAGCATAAACAGCGATAATTCTCTATAATACTCCTCATTTATTTCTCTGTTGACAGTATTTACGAAAAATTGTATAATTAAAGAACCTTATGTGTCAAAACTTATAGTCAAAAATAGGAAAGGTTGATATAAATGATTTATGGATATGCCAGTGTTTCAGTAAGAGGACAATTTGAAGCAAATTCAATAGAAGAACAGACAAAACTGATAAAACAACGATATCCCAGTGCTGAAATAATAATTGAAAAATATGATGACCCAAAGAGCAGGCCTATATTAAGGGAATGCGTCAGCAATATGTATGGAGGAGACACGTTAGTTGTATCTAAGCTGGACAGACTTTGCGGAACAATAAAAGACGGTATTATGTTTATTGAAGACGCATTGGGCAAGAATATTCGTATAAATATTATTAATATGGGAATGATTGATGGGACACATACAG
>DKLE01000071.1 GCA_002455605.1 Firmicutes bacterium UBA6648 | reverse complement strand
TATGGCTGCGATGTGCGCTGGGATGCAGACAATTCCACTGCCATAGTGGAAAAAGACGGAACAAGAGTAGAAGTGCCTATTGGACAAAATTATATCAAAAAAAATGATTTTGAAATTTTCACGGATACAAAGGCTATATTGAAAAACAGCAGGGTCTATTTGCCTATCAGAGCGGTAGCTGAAGCTTTCGGTGCAGAGGTTAAATGGAATCAGAAAACAGAGACGGTTATCATCGCTTCTCAGGATGCCGCTTCCAGCCTACTTTCCGTACATTTTATCGATGTGGGTCACGGGGATTCCATTTTTATTGATTATGGAAAATATGAAGTGCTTATCGACGGAGGAGTAACCAGTAATGGGGCATTAATAGCAGATTACATAAAACCATATGTAGATGATAATCTGGATCTGATAATCGCCTCCCACGGACACATGGATCATGTAGGGGGGCTGCCTCAGGTCTTGGAAGCTTATCAAGTGGATAGGGTGATTGAGAACGGAAGATTTGTCGATACGCCGGAATGGTATGCTTTTAGGGAAGCCCTAGAAGGTGAGCCGAACTGCATAATCAGTGAGGTCGTTGATGAAACCCTTTCTATTGCGGACGGAGTTACTCTCAGAATAATAAAAGCGCCGGAAGGGCAGGCCATTGAGAATAATAACAGCATAGCGGCACTGCTGACCTTTAATAATGTTTCTGTACTTTTTACCGGAGACGGCCAAGCTGAAGAGGAGGCAGTACTTGCCCAGAAGGTGGGAAAGGTGGATGTTTTTAAAGGCGGACATCACGGCTCCTATAACGCCAACAGTACGGCACTTTTAAACGTCATAAAACCGGAATACATAGTGATTTCAGCAGGAAAAGGTATCAACTATACCCATCCCCATGCATCTGCTTTAAAACGGATGTTTAACGCTGGTTCTACTGTTTTTGGAACCTTTATCTCAGGCACTATAGTCATGGACACCAATGGCACTTCCTATAGCTTCAGGACGGCGGCCAGCGGCGGAGCAGCTAATTCAAAGCCATTGATTCCGTTGCAGATAACCGATGCGGGGACGTATCAGAATAATCTTCAGTAATGCTTACATTGGTCAGTGTCCTGCTTATTCTTTCTCAAAAAGAGGATAAAACAGATTTCAGCAAGCAAATATAAATTTATACAAACTTATAGAAACATTAAACTTTAGAGACTTAAGACGTAAATAATATCGAATAGAAATGAGGGATGAAAATGAAATTAGCAATTGTAGAAGCTCCATGCAAAGTTATTTAGGATAGAGCTTGCATGGAGTAACCATCTATCCATTAGCTTTGCACTTTGATTTAACCATAAAAAAGGAGCAAAGTAGAATGAACAAGTTTTATAAACAAAATATGGCCTTATTAGGCTTTAGCGAAGTGGATATTACACCTGCTTTTCCAGTTGAAACTATAGGCTTTGGACGGGCTGATAATGTATCCCGCGGAGTTTTACATCCGCTATCTGCTCAGATTTCAATATGGGAATTAAACCGAACAAAAGGTTGCCTTGTAGCGATAGATCATATTGGATTTTCAAAAGAGCATGGGAATCAATTACGCCAGGACATCAGTCAGATTTTATCTATTCCAAAAGATAAGGTCATGCTGTGTTTTTCTCATACCCATTCAGCACCAAATGACAGCACCGAAACAGAGTATTTCAGATTCTTGTGCCGGCAGGTAAAAAACGGGGTGCTGCAAGCTATAAAAAATATGAGTCCGGTTACGGCTGCTTGGGGCAACACCTATGGAGATATTGGTGTAAATCGTCGAGCAGGCAGCAATCAACTAGATAACCGAATTGGTATACTAAAAGTAAACGAAGCAGACAGCGGAAAATTGAGACTATTATTGTTGCGTGTCACAGCTCATGCAAATGTATTAAAAGAAGACAATTATCTCATCTCCGCTGATTATTTTGGCATAACACGGGATTTATTAAAATGCAAATATGGCTGTGATGTTATGTTGGTACAGGGAGCATCAGGCAATATAGCACCAAAATATTTTAAATCCAACTTAATTCCTGTAGATGCAGATGATCCGGCAAGGTTCTGCAACTCTGAAACAGCATTGGAAGATATGGCTTTTGAGATATACAGGCGTGTAGAGTGTGTTCTCAATGATATAAAAACTCGTAGGGTGCGACAACTTGAAATGTACTCGGTATATCAAGAGTTCCGGGCAGATGTTCCATCGTACGGCCGAGCCTCGCTAATTGAGGAAGAAGCAAAGGAAAAGGCGGGGATTGACGGTACAGCATGGCTTTCAGAGGTTCAGAGGTTATTGGATAATGGCGTCAGAGCCCAAGTGGAAACTATAGAAATTCAGTATTTTGCCATAGGAAATGGTTGTTTGTGCGGAGTAGCCAATGAAATCATGTGTGAATTTGCCCTACGTGCAAAGGAGTGGATTCATAACGACTTTTTTTATTTAGGTGGTTATACCAATGGATGCACGGGCTATTTCCCAACGGAAGAAGAGTATGACATGGGTGGTTATGAAGTTTATTGGTCCATGCTGCTTTACTATATCTATCATGAACGAGTGTTTCCTCTAAATCGCAACTGTGCTTCTTTACTAATTGAAGAAGCGGTAAAAAATGCTCCGACATTTTTTAAAGAAAATATACAGGTATGACTTCAAGTTAAATAAAATAAGTATAATTCATAGACTGCTAACTTTTATAGGGTTAGCAGTTTTTTAATTGCATATGTTCAATTCACTTTGTTCAGGGAACTAATAAGTACCTCAAATAATATAATATATTATATTTGACAAAAAGGAGGCCCATACATGAGAACGATTAAATGCCAGGAGACATGTGTTACTCCAAATCAATTGAATTTATTGTTTCAGTCAAGGATGGTTTGGAGAGACTTGTCCGTTTGGACTAGGGCGTTTTTGGAGACTAAGCACGGAGGGTTGGGGGATCCTGACGCAATAAGAGAAAAATTCAATGAACTACTGGGAAGAATCACGAATGTTATCAATCTAGTATTTGGAGAACAAGTAGCAGATCGGTATTTAGATTTCTCTAATAATTTTTTTAATGGTCTAAATGATTTAGTTGATGCCCAAATACTTGGGGATACAGAGGCGGTAGATGAACTTGCACAGCAGCTACATAAAAATTCACAGCAGGCAGCCGATTTTTTTGCGGAGATTAACCCATACTGGTCAAGAAGCAAATGGAGAGACTTTTTTTATCAATATACTCAAAATGCAATTGATGAATCCACTACTTTTTTAGAAGAACGGGTTATGGATAATATAGATATGTTTGATAAAATACTATTGCTGTCTTCTCAAATGGGAGAACACTATGCACAAGGTATATTTGATTATTTGAGGTCCTCCAGCAGGACAATAGTATAGCATACGCTTAAAGCTATGAGGAATTATTTAAGAAAATGAAAGAGAGGGGCTTTTGTGAGAAGGATTAAGAAATTACAAGATATATGCATTCCAACGAATCAACTAAATTTAATATTTCAGTCAAGAACAATATGGAGAGATTTGATTATTTGGCTTAAAGCATATATAAGCAGTAAACATGGCGGCTTTGGTGATAAAGACGCAATAAGGGCAAAGCTAGATCAAGTGTTACTCAACGCTACTAATGTCTTTCGATTAGTTTTCGGTCAGGAACATGCGGATAAATATGTTGAACTGTCCAATGATTTTGTCGATCTGCTGGATGCATTAATTGATGCACAGTTAAGAAACGATGCTGACGCAGTGAATGAATATACGAGGAAGTTATATGAACTTCCGGTGGAAACAGCTGAATTTTTAGTACAGATCAACCCTTATTGGGAAAAAAGCCAATGGATAGAATTATTTACACAATTTAATCAAATGGCAATTGATCAGTCCACTACACTTTTAAATAAGCAATATAAGGAAAACATAAATGCCTTTGACAGGGGATTAAGCTTTGCTTCAAGAATAGGGGACTACTACTCCCAAGGAATCCTAGACTATCTGATATTTACCGGCAGAACGATGCAAAAACGATAAACTTAATTATTTCATGCACTTAAAATAGACTATTGATTTTTTATTGTCTATTTCCACTTGAGAGTATAGCTCGGACAGCTTTTCCTTTAATTTATCAAAAGATTGAAAAGGCGGCGTAAACCAGCCTTTTTTTGCTAGCAAAAAATTGACGATGAAATCGGTGCGTTTGCATTGCTCTTTAATATAGAAACATCCGCAAAAAATACCGCCCTTTTTTAGAACACGCGCTATTTCGGAAAAAGCTCTTTCCTTGTCAGGATAAGCATGAAATCCATTCATAGAAAGAACAATATCGAAAGTTTCATCGTTAAATGTCAGGTTTCCCACGTCACCTTGCATACAAGTAACATTCGTAAGCTTGCCAGAAGAAAAACGCTTTATGGCTTCAAATAGCATATCTTCTGAGTAATCTACACAGGTGATTTGTGCCTTTGGCAATGTCTTATATTTGTCTAACGTAAATACTCCTGTTCCCACTGGGACGTCCAGCAAGTTTCCGGTAAAATTGCTGGGAATCATGGACAAAACCTTATTTGCGATTTCTATATCATTGACCCCGCTCCAAAAAAACCATATATACAGCTTAGCCCACCATTTAGCTTGAGTAAGGGTTGCATCGTAAATATTCTTTGAGGAAGCATATGCTGTTTTGATGTTGTTATTCTTCATAATACTTTGTCTCCTTTAAAATGAGCTTTTTAGCTATTTCTAAAAGGTATAAGTTATTGTTTTAAATACATGATACACAATAAATTATAGCATATCTTGTCAATATCACTAATTTGTGCAGACTAAACTTTACAAGCCGGAGATAAGTTCACAAAAGAATTTTTGTACGGATTAAAATAAAATATTTAATTGCTCTGTTCTTTATGGTAAAATAACAAAATCTGTTTAAATATAAAGAAGTGTAATAGACGATTTTGACATTAAAATTATAGAAGGGGATTAGGAGAACAAGAAGATATGAACATTATTGAGATATTGAAAGCTATTGTTTTAGGAATCGTAGAAGGGGTTACAGAGTGGCTGCCGATTAGCAGCACAGGGCATATGATATTGGTGGATGAGTTTTTAAAGCTTAACATGTCAGCAGAATTTAAAGAAATGTTTTTAGTCGTTATTCAGCTAGGTGCCATTATGGCTGTTGTAGTTTTATATTGGAAGAAGCTGCTGCCCATATCCTTTAGCAGAAAACCTATGATTCGAAAAGAAGTTATATCCATATGGATGAAGATTTTGGTGGCTTGTATTCCGGCAGCAGTTATAGGACTTTGTTTTGATGATCAAATTGAAAAGTTATTTTTTAATTATCAAACAGTTTCAATCACTTTAATTGTCTATGGAATTTTATTTATTTTAATTGAAGAAAAAAATCAGAACAGGATTGCACGAATCAACGAGATATCACAAATAACCTATAAAACAGCATTGCTCATAGGTGTATTTCAATTGCTTGCACTTATACCCGGCACATCCCGATCCGGTGCGACTATCCTGGGCGCTATTTTAATAGGAACAACCAGAACTGTTGCAGCAGAATTTACTTTTTATCTGGCCATTCCGGTAATGTTTGGTGCCAGCTTGTTAAAGATGATTAAATTCGGATTGGATTTTACCGGCATGGAAATGGCGGTCTTGCTGACAGGAACAGTGGTAGCCTTTGTCGTATCAATTCTGGCCATTAAGTTTTTAATGGGCTATATAAAGAAACATAATTTTCAAGTATTTGGGTGGTACCGCATAATATTAGGGGTTGCTGTTCTGGCATATTTTTGGCTATATAAGGTGTGATTTGCGGTAAGTTAATACAAAATGATAGGCCATAGAGTGAAAAATCTAAAATCAATATAATACCATTTTAAAATGTATAATTGAAAGATATTTTAAGATGGTATTTTTATTTTGTATAAAATGTCTATTTATGTCGAAAAAGTAAGAACAAATATGTCACAAAAAGTAGAAAAAGAACAGTATACTTTGGTTAAATGATTTTTAACATAATCAGTTGGTATTATTATTTATCATATTTCTTATTTCAATATTAATAGAATGTATGTAAGTTTTTACTACTAATTATAATTGCAAAAGGAGAAACAAATTTTGAAAGCACAAGTATATCTTAATGTACCTTATGAGCAGAAAGACGAAGCCAAAGCTCTAGGCGCCAGATGGGATAAAGAGGTGAAAAAATGGTACTTTGATGGTGCCATTAAAGACATTGCCAAGTTTGGTAAGTGGATATTGCCTCAGGAAAGAGATAGCATTATCATAGCGTATGAGAATATATGCCTGATTGAAGGAAAGCGAAAATGCTATAAGTGTGGAAAAGAAACCAGAGTTGTGGGCTTTGGGATTTGGGAACATTCAATTTTGCAAGAAGATAATGGGAAATATTTTATTGAGGATCCTGACGACTATCCAGAGCAGGAAGATGAAATTCATTTGGCATGGACAGACGATGAATCAAAAATTCCTCCACTTATTTTAAAATACATAACTGAACACTATAATGTGAAGTCGGGGTATTCTAAAATTGCCGGTAAAAGCTTTGCTAACCACTGTGACCATTGCGGTAGTATTCAAGGGAACTATTACTTATTTCAGGAAGATAGTCCAATATCTACACTAACTCCCGTAGAAAAAGAACTCATTGATAGAATGTCTGGATTGAAAATATATAATATTTACACGGATAGTGCATTAATTCTTGACTGGGACATAGGGTATTGCAGCAACGACTGGGCGTATACCCAATACTGTAAAGGAGCATTTCAGGACATTATATTGTCAGAAATAGATGAAGAACTGTTTACCTCCTATGCAGAAATGTACAGGATGGTTTGATTGTATTTATAATATGGAATAAAATGAAAATGCTATAAGGAGGAAAGTGTGAAAATTAAAGTAGCAAAAATGGCATTACAAAAAAGCCCCTGAAACAAATAATTAAAAA
>DKLE01000132.1 GCA_002455605.1 Firmicutes bacterium UBA6648 | reverse complement strand
ACCCATAAAAATCATCCTTCAAAATCTAATAAATAATTCTATCCAAGCTATTAATAAAAATGGCCAAGTTTGTGTTTATGCAGGAAAAACATCGGAAAATCAACTCTCAATTATAGTAAAGGATAATGGTTCCGGTATATCTATCCGACCAAAAGCTAAAATTTTTGAACCTTTTATTACCACAAAAAAAGAATCTGGAGGGACAGGAATAGGTCTATGGATTACCAAGACATTAGTAGATGGAATGGATGGAAGTATTTGCGTCAATGAAGAAATTTCAAAAGGAACGGAAATTAAAGTTATTTTACCAATTATAGCGGAATAAATAATAATTTTTTAAAACAATGGAGGTACTCTAATGCATGATATACCAATACTGCTTGTAGATGATGATACGGAGCTATTAAAAGTTTATAAAAAGATTTTTACTATAAATGGATTTAATGTTTTAGCTGAATCGGACAGCCAAAAAGCTTTAAAAATTGTTGAAACCACAAATATTGCCGTAGTAATCTCCGATATTATTATGCCTAAACTAAATGGATTAGAGCTGCTGCTGGCCATAAAAGGCATAAAACCAAACATAGAGGTCATTATGCTTACTGCAGAAGGTTCCATTGCTGAAGCCGTGGAGGCTGTAAAAAAAGGAGCTTTTTCATATTTAAAAAAACCCGTGGATATTGAAGACTTGATTGCAAATATAAAAAAATCCTATGAAATTTTTAATATAAAAGAAGAAAACTCAGGACTTAAGCAGCAGCTTACAGAAAACTTACAAACGAGAATGCTGATCGGGGAAAATGAAAATATTGTAAACCTCCGCAGAGGTGCTGAAAAAATAGCAAAAACAGATATAACAGTTTTAATTTTAGGTGAGAGCGGAACCGGAAAAGAGATTTTAGCTAACTTTATTCATCAGAAAAGTTTAAGAAAGAGTAAACCTTTTATCTGCATAAATTGCGCGGCATTAAATGAAAATTTATTCGAAAGTGAACTTTTTGGATATGAAAAAGGAGCGTTTACTGGCGCAGATAAAATGAAAAAGGGACGATTTGAACTGGCTGCAGGAGGAACCATTTTTCTGGATGAAATAGGAGAATTATCCTTAAATACTCAAGCAAAGTTATTGAGAGTTTTACAAGAAAAGTCTTTTGAACGAGTAGGTGGCACGGAAACTATCAGCAGTAATTTCAGATTAATTGCAGCAACCAACAGAGATTTAAAAAATGATGTAAAGTCTTTTAAATTTCGTGAAGATTTGTATTATAGAATTAACGTTATGCCTTTAACAATACCCCCTCTTCGAGAAAGAATGGATGATATTCCCCTTCTTGCAGACAGCTTTGCTCGGGAATTGTCTATTGAAATGAAAAAGAAAGTGAATAAAATAGATGATTCATTAATTTCAATTTTTATGAAATATCAGTGGCCGGGAAATGTCAGAGAACTTAGAAATATCATCGAGCGATTAGTTGTATTATCCAATGGAGGCAGCTTATTAAAACAAGATCTACCCGATGAAATAAGTGGATACAAAGGTGATACAAAAGAAGAAACCCAAAAAGATTTAGAGTTGTATAAGCTGAAAGATGCAACTAAAGAGTTTGAAAAACAATATATTATCAAGTGCATGGAACGTAATTCATGGAATGTAACTAAATCTGCTCAGGAATTAGGATTGGCAAGAAAAAATTTATATAAAAAACTAAAAGAATATGAAATATCATAAACAGAAAAAGTGTGACCTAAAGGTTACACTTTTTTCTGTTTATGTCTCCAAAAAGTAACAACTAAAGAAAAACCTATACATACGGAAGAAAATATACCTTGCATCTCCTTGTAAAATCAAGGTTTGAAAACAAAAATAAAATTCAGAATATTGGCATAAACGTTGCGTTATTTAAGTGCAAAGGTTATTATTTATATTTTGCATTTTAGAAGGAGGAAAATATTATGCAGCCAAAGAAAAAATATGTAAGTTTTTATTACGAGACAATCAAGGAGTTTCCGGAGGTAAAAATTAATCCCCAAAAAACCGCTTTATTACTTGTTGACCTGCAAAACGAATTTGTATCAAGAGATTACGGAGAGGCATTAACTTTTAAAGAATCGGGGGAATGGGAAAGATGGATTCCTTTTCATGACAGGCTGGATAACGTTGTTATACCTAACAACAAGAAATTATTAGACTTTTTTAGAAAAAACAACCTAACTGTTTCCTATGGAAGAATTGCTTGTTTAAGAGAAGACGGTGAGGATCGTTCACCAGTCCAGAAGTCAGAAGGCTGGAACGGAATGCTTATTCCTGTGAACTCATACGGTGCTCAGATGGTGGATGAATTGGCTCCCCTGGATAATGAAATCGTAGTGAACAAGACTACAGACAGTGTAACAACAGGAACGAACTATTTAACCTTATTACAATTTATGGGCATTGAAACAGTTGTTGTCACCGGTATTGTCACTGATCAGTGCGTAGCATCAACCGTACGGGGATTAGCAGATGCAGGATATAAAGTTATCTGTGTGGAAGATGCTTGTGCCGCAGGAAGTATGGAGCATCACGAAGCCGAATTAAAAATTATGAGTTACATCTACTGCGACGTTTTATCTACAGACGAAACAATTCAATTGCTGGAAATGAATTTGTAATAATATGGAGGAAGAAATGAGTGAAAATGGTTTAAGAAAAGAACTCAAATTAACTAATTTGATTTCTATGGCAGCAGGAGGAATGATTGCTGCATGGATGGTTGAAATAAAACTTTGGTTTGAATTAAGTGGTCCTGGGTCAGTATTTTCATTTATAACTTGTGCCTTGTTAATTTTACCCCTATGTTTGATTTACTCTGAAATGACAAGCATGATGCCATACGCCGGGGGACAAAATATTTGGGTATCCAATGCATTTGGATGGAATACAGGATTCGCATCCTGTTGGTTTATCATGTTACTTTACATAATGGCAATGCCAACAGTAGCTTACGGCATTGCCAGTATGATAGGCTATTTTTATCCGGCAACGGCATTGCAGATAAAAATCCTTGCATCGATAATAATTATAATATGGTTCTTCTTAACAAATCAAGAGCTAAAAATTCTTGCGAAACTGCAATCTGTATTGTTTTGGAGTACCTTAGCAGTATCTTTAATGGCATCACTTATCTTTATTACTAATAAACATTGGAGCTTTGAAAGCATCAATTGGTTTCCTAATGGCTTTTCAGGTTACTCTGCTGCCGTAGGTCTTTTAATAATGAAATTTGTAGGGTTTGATTTAGTCCCTCAATTAGCAGAAGAAGCAAACTTTCCAAGAAAGAATCTATGGAAAGCATTCCTGGGGTCTTTAGCTTGTACTACATTAATATATTGCATGGCAATCATCGGCGTATCTGGAATTGTTTCAAATGAGTGGGTAGCTGAAACCGATATTGTGGATCCTCGAGTTGCAGATATTATAGGGATGCATTGGTTAGGATTAGTAATTGTTATCATGGGCGCATTAACTTGTTTGACAACACTTTCCTCCTTTTGGCTAAGCGCATCAAGAATATTATATGGTGCGGCACAGCAGCATCAGCTGACACAAAGATTTACAACTCTTAACAAAAATGGTCAGCCCGCCACAGCAAATTTAGTAGTAGGTATTTTAGCAGTATACTTTACCGTATTTGCTCCGGACACATGGATAAACTATATCTACACAATATATGGAGTAGCGGCAGGCATTGTATATTTAATGGTCGTATTGTCTTTCCTTAAGCTTAGAAAACTCCATCCTGAATGGGATAGGCCATATAGGGCCAAAGCCGGTACGCTTCTGGGAACTATAGGCATATTGTTTACCCTTTATGTCATTTTTGTTTCAATGACCGCAATGGATACAGGCGCGTGGGTAGTATTAGTCCTTTACATCGCATTCGGGATACCATTCTGGGCATATGCAAAAAGCAAGCAAAAATCAGATCCTGAAAATTGGACTCCAGTAATACTTTCTCCAGACAATAACGGTAAAAATCTATAATTATTTTTACCCCTTAGGCTGACATGAAAATGCCTCCTATACCACAAATCTATGTGCTTATAGGAGGCATTACTATATTATCGGCAGCCTATCATTTTTGCAGCCAAATAGGCGGCTCCAAAACCATTGTCAATATTTACCACGCCTATGCCGTTAGCACAGCTGTTCAGCATGGCCAGTAAAGCAGACAGCCCGCCGAAATTTGCCCCATATCCGATGCTGGTAGGAACGGCTATAACTGGTTTATCCACCAGTCCCCCCACTACACTGGCCAGAGCACCTTCCATACCTGCTGCTACAATAACCACTTCTGCACTTCTGATTCTCTCTAATTTGTCAAACAACCGGTGTATTCCGGCAACGCCTACATCAAAGATTCTGTCCACCTTGTACCCCAGCATTTCCCCCGTAACCGCTGCTTCTTCTGCCACCGGAATATCCGAGGTTCCCGCCGTGACAACAGCAATTACCCTGCTGCTTCGCAGTTCATGATTCCTTTTAACGCAGATCATTCTGGCCATTTCACTGTATTCTGCATCCGGCACCAATTCTTTTACCGCCTTAAACTGTTCTCTGCTGGCTCTGGAACCAATTATATTTTCATTGTCAGACGCCAGACGCTCTATAATAGAAGCAACCTGTTCCACAGTTTTCCCTTGGCAAAATACAGCTTCCGGAAATCCGGTTCTTATGCCCCGGTGGTGATCGATGTTGACGTACCCTAAATCCTCAAAAGGCAAATTTTTAAGCTGAGTTACTGCCGAATCTGGGGTAACTTCCCCTTTCGCAACTTTATTTAATAATTCTTTCAAATAATTTTCATTCATATTTCCCTCTTTTTGTATATTATATGCGTTTTTTCTTCTTATTTTTATCTTTGTTTACTTGATTCATTATAGTTCAAACTGATTGAAATTTCAATTATTATTAGCAAAAAATGTGTTGTTTTTTAAAGTGCTTAGGTATATAATGGGCTAGTGTAAAGTATATTTCTGGTTATAGTTCGTGTTTTGTATATTTATTCATATTTATCTTTGTTTATTCTATTTTTTTAACGATAATTATGACTAATATAGGTATCCAGTATGTATAGATTTTGTTTTTTAAAAAGAGTCTTATGTTTTGCTGTCATTGTAATGCTTACCACACTCAATGTAGTACCTTCCTGTGCGGAAGCCTCTGTGGGTTCTGTCAAGGTGGGTTTTTTTGAGTTGGACGGATTTAATGATATCGAAGGGGATGGCTCGTTAAGCGGCTATGGGTATGAATATCTCATGGAAATCTCCAAATATACAGGCTGGAAATACGATTTTATTGCCTTTATTGAGGACGAGCAGGGTAAGCATCGATTGACCTATAACGATGCTTTAGAACTATTAAAAAAAGGGGAAATCGATATCATGGGGAGTATGAGAAAGACTCCCGAACGAGAAGCTCAGTACCTTTTTCCCACTTTTCCATACAATACCAACTACAGCTGCCTCAGTACTTCAATTTATAACAATCAATATACCGCCTCTGACTTTTCTTCAATGAATGGAACTGTTATCGGCATATTGGAGGGGAGCTCCAGAAACGATGAAATCGATTCCTTCTTAAAGGAAAATAAAGTAAAAAATTATACCTTTAAAGCCTATGATACCATGTGCGATTTAAAAACAGCACTGCTGATTACTCATGAGATTGATTTGATCTATGCCAATAACTTTCGCGCCTTAAATAATGAGCAAGTTCTGGCCAGACTGAATCCTTCACCCTATTATTTTGCCATGTCCAAGGAAAATCAAAGCAATATCGATGCCTTGTCTTCTGCCATAGAGCGAATAGAAGTGAATCGGCCTTTATTTTCAAAAAAATTATTGACTAAATATTTTAAAGACTCATTTCAGACGTGTGTTCCTCTTACATCAGAGGAAATAGAATATATAAAGAATAATCCCATTGTGAAAGTAGCATACGATCCTTACTTAGCCCCTTTTGAATATTACGACAAGGAAACTGGAAAAGTCTGCGGTGTCACAGCGGACATTTTAGATATGGTAAGCAAACAGACAGGACTTCAATTTGCATATGTCCCAAGCAATTCATATAATATATCCCTCCAGGACATAGAAAAAAACAAGGTACAGATAATTACGGCTTTCAGTGCGGATTATAAGTGGGCAGATAAACACAATGCCCGATTAACAACCTCTTACTTAGCGCTTCCCGTCAGTGCCATCTATAACAAAAACGTAAAAAATTCCAGGGATCATTCCCTTACGGTAGCCATGGAAAAAGGCTACTATTTAACTGAAAAGATAAAAAAAGAAAGATCTTATACCAACTACATTTATTATGATACTTTACAGCAATGCATTGATGCTGTCAATAAAGGACTTGCAGATATTACTTTTATTTCCACCTACAATGCCGACTATTTTTTATCTCATGCCCGCTATTCTAATTTAAGAATGCTTGCGACCTATGACTTAAATTATGATTTATCCCTTGCTGTTACCGATTCAAGCAGTGACCTTCTATATAGTATCATCAATAAAGCTTTGATAAATATACCCAGCAGCAGCCTAGATGATATTTTTTATAAAAATATTTTATTCTATAAAGATAATACTAGCTTATTAGATTTTATCTCGGGGAACCCTTTTGAATTTATTATAATGGGTTTTATTCTGGGAATTATATTGATAGTCGGCCTAATCTTACTAAAGAATGCAAAACGTAACGTGAAGCAAGAAAAGTATTTAAACGACGAACGAATTAATTTGGCACTGATGCATACGAATATCTATATATGGGACTATGATTTCAAAAATAAATTATTAATCCAGCCTGCCGGTTCGAAAAAGATATTCGGTGAAAAACAAGTCTTATATGGCGTTCCTGAGAATTTGATAACCTCCGGCTATGTACATCCCGACAGCAAGGAGTCTTTCCGTCAGCTGTTTGATAAAATATCAGGCCCAGAATCAACAGTTTCAGGTATTTTTAGAATCCGTCCTCCCCAAAAACCAGATTATGACAAGGAGGATTATATATGGATGCGTTTCACTCTTACCAAAGTGTTTGATACAGACGGTACTCCTCTTCGAGCTCTAGGCGTTTCGGAAAATGTCACAGCCGAAATGTCCTTTAAAGAAAAGGCCACCCGGGATCCTTTGACAAATCTTTTAAACCGAAATGCTTTTCGTCAGAATACCATTCAATACCTGACGGAACATACAGAAGATGAATCCGCGGCTATGTTTTTAATAGATATAGATAATTTTAAGAATGTAAATGATAATCACGGTCATATCTTTGGAGATGAGTTGTTATTAAATGTGGCGAAAACTCTTACCTCTCATTTTCGATCAGAAGATTTGATCTGCCGTCTTGGGGGCGATGAATTTACGGTTTTTATGAAAAATGTCCGCACATCAGATGAAGTTATAAAAAAAGCAGAAATATTATCAAAAGCACTGGTAATTACTTCGGAGCAATCAGTTTCCACTTGTTCCATAGGCGTGGCCATGAAGAAGGTTCACTCTACTTATGAGGATTTATATTGGAATGCAGATCACGCTATGTATCAAGCCAAGAAAAAGGGAAAAAATCAGTGGTTCTTGATTTCTTAATAAAATAATGAACAGAGGCTCTGAGTTGATATTCTATAGAAAGTATCAACTCAGAGCCTCTGTTGTCGTATCTGAATAACAAGCAATGCCTGTACTTCTCCTGTTTAATTAAAATTATAGCTCTAAAAAACATGCGATCATGCTGTCAATCGTTGCCTCTTTCGCTATAAAACACTGCATGCCATGCTTCTGTGCTTCTTCTGCTGTTTTTTCTCCTATGCATACAGCTTTTATCCCTGTAAAGTCAGACAATCCGGATAGCGCCGTAAAGCCTCTGACTGTAGAAGCACTGGTAAAGGCCACATAGTCCACATCCTCAGAAGCGAAATCAATCAGCCTGTAATGGGACAGCTCTTCCTCGTCCTTAGCCGCATATTCTGCCTCTAGAGTATCATAGACAGCTATATCGGTGAACTTAATAGCAGCTTGCTCCAAAGGTGAAATAACCTCATCCGTGCCAATCCTGGCTCGAGGAATTAAAATCTGCGGTTCCCTTCCAATTTTATTGCCCCATTCTACGGACTCACTTGCAATTAACTCTCCCAATGCTTTACCGCTGTATACGGAAGGCATCAGATCTACAATAATTCCCATTTTTTCAATGGCGGCCTTCGTCGCCGGACCTATGGCTGCAAATTTAATACTTCCCAGCTCTCTTACATCTTTCTTCATTTCTCGAAGCTTATTGAAAAATGCCGCCACTCCTGCGGGGCTGGTAAATGCCGCATAATCAAATCTGCGGATATCGTTAATCGCCTCTTCAAGAAGCTTATTATTCTCAAGCTCTTTGGTTTCAATGGTTGGCATCAATACAATTTCAGCCCCCAGCATAGAAAGCTTATCCGCCAAAGAAGAATTCCTGTCTTTTGGCCTGGTGACAGCAATCTTTAACCCGCCGAGCGGTCGATCCTCCGCCCAATGAAACTCTTTTTCCAAAGCACAAACTTTACCTACAACAATGATAGCAGGAGTTTTAATCCCTGCCTTCTTTGCATCCTTCGGCAAATTGGTTACATCGGAGACCACTCTTTTTTGATGAGCGGTAGTTCCCCGTTCCAGGATAGCCGCAGGCATATCCGGTTCAATTCCTGCCTCTAAAAGACCTCTGCAAATTGCAGGCATAGCACTGACACCCATCAAAAACACGAAAGTGCCTCCCAGCTTCACAAGTGCCTCATAATCAATTTCTGCTTCTTCTTTTTTCTTTGTGTGACCTGTAATTATATGAAGCGAGGATACAAAATCTCTGTGAGTAACAGGAATGCCATTGTAAGCAGGTACAGAAACTGCTGAAGTAATTCCCGGAACAATTTCAAAAGGAATATTATTTTTACAAAGTAATTCCAGCTCTTCCCCTCCCCGTCCGAAGACAAAAGGATCGCCGCCTTTTAAACGAACTACTTTTCTTCCTTTTAACGCTTCTCGTAAAAGAATTTTATTGATCTCATGCTGCGGAACGGCATGATTGCCTGACACTTTTCCAACAAAAATCAATTCTGCCTGCTTTGGAATCATCGATAGAATTCCTTGACCAACCAGTTTATCATAAACCACAACTTCCGCCTGCTCTAAAACCTTTTTTCCTTTTAAAGTAAAAAGTCCTGCATCACCGGGACCGGCTCCTACCAGCCACACTTTACCTTTTATCTCATTCTGTACCATTTTATTTTCCATCCTTTAACTTCTTAGCTAGTTCTACGGCTAATTTTTCTCCTTCACTTACTTTTCCTGAAATCCTGCCCTTAACATATTCCTGTGACTCTTCGTTATAGTAAAGTCCTCTTATTAACATTTCTTCCCCGGTAATTTCCGCAAAAGCTCCGATGGGAGAACTGCAGCCCCCATCCAGATAGGTTACAAAAGCTCTTTCTGTTTTGGCACATATTTCTGAATGCTTATCATTTACGCAATCCAAGAAGGAATAGTCTTCTCCGGCTCTGCCCTGAACTGCTATAATTCCCTGCCCTGCTGCCGGGATGATTTCATCTGCCGTAAAAATTCTGCTGATTCGCTCTTCCATCCCTAATCGGGCTATACCTGCATAAGCTAAGATAATTGATCCGTATTTTCCGCTGTCCAGCTTTGATAATCGAGTCTGTAAATTTCCCCTGACACTTTCAACCTTCCAGTCCGGATAGATTTCCCTAAGCTGCAGTTCTCTTCTTAAACTGGAAGTCCCAAGAGGCAGCTTTTTATTTTCAGAACTGGAATTTTCAGGAAACACCAATACATCCAAGGGATTTTCTCTTTTTGAGAAAGCGATTAAAGGCAGTTCTTCGGAAATCTCCATAGGCATATCTTTCAGGCTATGTACCGATAGGTCTATTTTCCCTTCCATCAGAGCTTTATCTAATTCCTTTACAAACAGACCTTTGCCCCCAATCTTATCCAGCCTTTTATCCAGAATAATATCTCCTGTGGTTTTCATGGTAACAAGTTCCAGCTCAATTTCAGGATGAGCCTCAGCAATTTGGTTCATAACAAGCTGCGACTGAGCTACCGCCAGCTTGCTGTCCCTGCTTCCTACTATTATTTTACGTCTGGCCATTTTCTTCTCCTCTTATTTTAGATCGCTTAACGCATTCCTTATTATTTCAGAGCCTCTTTTTGCGAGACTATGGCTTTTGCCTTGTGCTGTGATTCCCACAATCAGCTCTCTTTGCATTACTACTCCGGGAAAATAAAAGTCACATTCTTCTTTTGCATCAGCGACATTTACTGCTATTCCTCTTTCTCTGCA
>DKLE01000228.1 GCA_002455605.1 Firmicutes bacterium UBA6648 | reverse complement strand
AACAGATAGGAATCATATTCCTTTTCACCGAGAGAAAGCGTTACAGCACAATCGGGATAATTGCTTTTAATTGTATAGATGATATCTGCCATCATGTTGTCATTGTAATGACTATCTTCTCCTCCCTGCAGCACAAAGGTCCGAAACCCCAAATCATATCCAGATTGACAGCAATTTAAAATATCTTCCTTGTTCAGCCTGTATCTGGCAACACTGGTGTTACTTCTTCTTATCCCGCAATAATAGCAATCATTCTTACAATAATTGGAAATCTCAATCAAGCCTCTGGTAAACACCTTGTTGCCATAATGCTTATGTCTTACCTGCCGGGCTTTTTCAAACAAATATTCGCTTATCTGTTCCTCCTGTAGCAAACCCTTTCGCTGATTCTCTTCAGCGATTAAAAGTTCTTTTAATTCATCGGGCTCCAGCTCTTGTTTTACATAGAGCTTATCAATTAATTCTCTCATAGCTTTGAATACACCGCCTTCGTACTGATTCCGGGCAATCTGCCTATTTTCCCCGACAGCGCACTGACCACATCCATAGGTGCATCTAAAGCGATGCTGATTACACTTATATGCCTTTTTTCATACGGTATGCCCATGCGTCCTATAATATATTGTCTGTATTCGTGCAATAAACTATTTAATTTTTCAATAGAATCTTTATTCTCTACAATAATTCCAAGAAGAGCAACCCTTGTTTCCACTTTATCCATTCCATCCTCTCATCGTTTTATACAAATAAAAAATACGTCTAAAAAGACGCATATCAATAAAAAATCATGTTCAGCCTTATGTATTTTGCGTCTTCCACCTCAGTTTTTCCTTCGGATGTCAGTAATATTTCCTTCAGTCTTCTGTCTCCGCATCATTTTTGCATTAACATCAGAATCTCTTTCGGGCCGCCTTTCAGATAGCCTCCTCCGTCAAATAATATCACACACAACAAAAAATTATAATAAGCTTTTGTGACGAAAACAGTCTGTACCTGTCTCTATCAAAAGAAAGGTTTGGTCCTTATGTTTATTATATTATTCTTTGTTGTATATATCAACAGTAATTTACTTCATGTATTTTAAAAAACCACGAATCGCAACGAATTTTGGCGAAAATTACTTTACTTCATTATATAGATATTATAGAATTAAATAGCATACACTAAAAGTGATCCTTTATCAACCTTGGAGAGTAAAAAAATGATTTCAAATTTAAATATACTAGATTCAGTGGAAATATGTGTTACGGACCGAGAGCTGAAAAAACATTATTACAAAACCAAAATACAAGACATCGTCTCTGACAACACATTTTTTACCATGATTCCATCTTCTGAAACAGGGCGCCCTGTTATGTTCTTTAAAGACCAGCCTTACGAGCTTTACGCCAAAGGCACAGAGGGCATTATGCTCTGGATAATTAATTATCTTGGGACGGAAAAGCTTGATAACTTATCCGCCTGTAAATTTCAAGCTATAGCAGGTCCTCAAACTACTCAGCGAAGAGAATTTTTCAGACAACCCGTCAGCGTGGATCTCAAATTTTATATTACGAAAAGCGAAGCTGGCGTGGATACTGTACTGGAGCGTTCCGGCAGAATAGTGGATCTCAGCGGAGGCGGCTGTGCCTTTATGTGCAACGATCAGATTCTGCTTCGTTCTAAGCTGCTTGTTCAATTTTCATTTCGGGACAGTGATTTTGAATTTGACTGTGAAATACTGGACCGGATTAATTTTACACAAACCAGAGCTAATTGGGATTATAAGTACCGGGTAAAATGGGTGGATGCTCAAGAAAAAACAATTGACCAGTTAATCCGGCTTGTTTTTGCCCAACAGCGCGAAATGCTGATAAACAGCGGATCCAGAGGCGGAGACCGCTTTGTCTAAAGGGTAAAAAATGAAGCAGCTTGGATTAAGCGCTTCATTTTTCTTTTACTCTTCAATACAGTGAATGCTGTACAGCATAACAGTAACAATCAGCAAATGCAAAACCGCAAATTGAAACAGAAAACTATAAGCGGTAATATATGTTGAAAAAGGGATTAGAATAGGCAGATAGACCAGCGCAGCTAAAATCAGATTAATGTATATCGTTCGTTTCCATAGTTTTTCTTTCATAATTACCACCTTACCTATTTACTATATTTTTGGTATGATTTTCTTAAAAAACAACCTAGCAATAGTATTCGATTATTGGAGAATTTTATTATGAAAAAATTTTTATTATTTATTATATGCATATTATTATTGAGTCTAATCTCCTGCGGAAAGAATGATGTTGAAACCTTTGGTGATGGCAGTCTTGCCCAGGCATCCGGCTCTTCTTCTGATAAGGACAGTAGTTCTTCCGTTTCCAATCCCAATACGGGGGGTTCGGAAAGTTCCTCTTTGTCATCCTCTGACCCTGCTGAAAAAAATATTGAACTTTTAATCAAACAGCTGATTAACGGCACAGACGGCAGCAGCTTGGATAGCTTAACTGTTATGAAAGCTCACAATTCACAGGAAGAAGCTTACAAGGTATACGCCATTATAACCTGGAACAGAAAATACACTCCTGCTGACAGCCGGAAAATCATACAGGATTATTCCAATAGTATTGCAGGTACGGCAGATGTACAGCTGGGAAATATTCAAGAGCTGTCTCTCACATGGCTTGCTTCGTCTTTAAATGGGGCAGCCTCTATACGCTATGATAAAGCCGACGGAATGCTGGCTCTAAAAGAAGAAGCTTTTGACAAGAAATTCGGTGTAACTGAAGATACGGGCACAGATGGAGCTGTACAGGCCAATGGGGATACAACTGCCATCGTGACGGAATCAGCTATCGATGCACCTCAATAGCAATCAAAAGATTACTCCAATCCGCTGAGGGATTGGAGTTTTTTATTTCTATTTAATTTCCATACGCCAACGGAACACTACCTCTCAATAAAGTCCACCAGTTCTTTATTGAACCTTTTTAATTGATCATAAAACAAAAAATGCCCACAAGCTTCAAATGGTATAAGCTCTGCATCAGAAATTGCTCTCTTCTGAGCCATTGCCAGCGGGAAAAGGCACACCTTGTCATCCAATCCATGCAAAATCAACGTAGGAACTTGGATTTCTGTCAAATCGTTAAATAGCTCTTCATGCAGCCATGTATTGGCAATTTCGGCGGTCGCCCAGCTGGAAGCCTGAAGCCCCAGGTTAAAAACCCAATCGGAAAGAGACGGTGTAACATAATTATGAAAAATCAAATCACCGAAGCCTCTCAGCATATTCGGACGATTCTCATATGTATCTTGGATAATATTGAGCACATCCTGCTCCGGCAGTCCGTACGGAAAATTCGGCCGCTGAACCAAGCTGGGTGCTGCTGCCGCAAAGAGTGCCAGCTTTGATACCCCGTATCCTTTATGTCTGGCCATATACCGAATAGCTATCCCGCCTCCTGTAGAATGTCCGCCCAGTGTAAAATCTCTCAGCTGCAGCTCATCTACCACAGCCCGGATATCATCCGCCAACCGATTATAATTGTAACCGCTCCATGGCCTTGACGACTGCCCAAAGCCCCTGAGGTCCAGGCCAATGCACCGGTATCCCTGTTTTGGAAGCTGATCATACTGATACTCAAAAAGATTGTGATTTGCAGGCCATCCGTGAATGAATAAAATGGTTTTTCTTCCTGTAGGATTAATATCCTCTACGTAAATGTATACATTAGGTTCCACATTTATATAATATTCCACCTTTATACCTCCGTTAAATTTATTATCGTTACAGTATACTAATTGTCAATGAAGAAAGTTACAGCTTTTCTAAAGTGTCTCAACAGGATTCCATGCGTCCATATAAAATCGGCAATAAAAAAATCGAGCAAGATAAAGATAATGGCGTTATCTCCGTCTTACTCGATGGTCTGAATAATCTTAATTTTTTCAGTTCTCCAGTATGTTTAAGTCCGCTATTCTGCTGCTCTTTAAATATTTTGAAACACCGGCCGATACAGCATCCATATCTTCCATCCCTGTAACCAAAATAGTCAGCTTATAATCCTTGCATATATCTAAGATTAAATGAATAAATGCGTTCACGATCTGAACATCGGGTATTTCTGCATTGCTGTCAGTTTTTATGCCTGATAAAATCTCCGGGCGAATATGCCCCAGAGCACGGAGCATCTGTTCATTCAGCCTTTTTTCACAGGCCAGCTGTTTTTGTTCAAAAAGCTTGCCTGTCACATCTGCCATCCAGAAATATTGAACCTCGTTAATGCAAATTGTCTGTATTCGCACCTCTTGGGAATCCTTCTGCAGAGAATTTGGTTCTTGGCTCTGTTTCAGTTCCTCGTATTTTTTTCTCAGTTTTTCAGAAGGTTGAATTCCAAGTCTGCCGGCTAATCTGTCACGAAATGAATTATAAAACATAATCCCTGAGGCTCGATTTCCGATTTTCATATACAGATTGATAACTTTCGCCGCCACATCTTCATCATAGGGTTCGATATCTAAAATTTCTTTCAGAATATTTAAACCTTCCTCCGTATTGCCTTCCTCTTCATATAGCTCTTCTAATCGTTTTAGTATCTGCACTCGGAAGTTTTCAAAACGAGTTCTCTCGAAAATAATGATTTCATTAAAATCATCGCAATTGTTATAATAGCATCCCTCTAAGAATTCTCCCATAAACATATTTTTCAGTTTCAATAAACTCTCAATGGAATTGGATTCCTGAGGCTTAAAACTCATAATGTCCAAAATATCACATTGGAAGCTATAATTCATGTTAACTCCGCAATGTTCTTTGTCTATAAACAAAAACTCTTCACTATTTTCGTTTGCTCCGATGGTTTTTTTGATTAGCCACAGATTATACCTCAGGTTATTTTTAGCGGCTTCCTCGGTGCTGTCGGGCCAAAGATAATCCAGTATCCTTTCCCTGCTTAAATATTTATCCCGATTTATAACAAGCAAACAAATTAAAGCAATGGTTTTATTTCTAAAGCTCTCTACCACACTTTTGCCATTGTATTCGATTCTTGTTTTTCCTAAGAAATAAAGATTCAGCATAATTACTACTTCCATTCTGTATTCAGCCCAGGCTATTATAAATAATATCTCCTGATTTAATGGTGGCTATTACTTTAATCTTATCCAATAACTCATGCGGCGTTGAAAGAATATCCTGATCCAGCAAAATAACATCTGCGTTCTTCCCTACTTCCAGTGTTCCTTTCTGCTTCTCTTCAAATATAGCATATGCCGCTTTGCAGGTGTACATTTCCAGTGCCTCATATACGCTGATTCGATGCTGTTTAACAGGATGATTCACCGCAGCGGCAATACCGATCATCGGATTGTATTCCGTTATATCGCTGTCTGATCCACCCACAAGACAAACGCCTTGATCGATAATTTCTCTAAACATATTGGTTTTAACATAGTTTTTACCCAGCCGTCGGGAATACATCTTTTCCGATCCGCCCCAATAGGTTTCATACGTAGGATTCATGGAAAAAATAATGCCCATTTCCTTCGCCTGACGTATATGCTCTGGATTAGCAAGCTCTACGTGTTCCAGCCTGTGTCGCAGGCCTGTGACACCAGTTTGATAAAGCGCATACTCATGAGCCTTCAGGGCAGCGCCGATAGCCCTGTCTCCAATAGTATATAAGGATAGCTGCAGATTATTATTGTAACATTCCGTTACAAATTCATTTAATTCGCTTTGGGTATAGCGAAGACTTCCCATCGTTCCCGG
>DKLE01000113.1 GCA_002455605.1 Firmicutes bacterium UBA6648 | reverse complement strand
CCATTCTAATTTTACACTACGCCTGTTCACTCAAAAGAATGCCCCTTTATATCAAAACTTATCCTCACATATTTTTAATATTTAGAGTATATATATAGTATACAAGATTGATTTTCCGCCGGGGGTAAAAGGTATGATAGATTACAACAAAAGAAGTGCAAGTCAATACGGAGTCCAGTTTGGCAATAAGTTTGAAAACAGAATTTTCAAACGAATCAGGGAAGACAGTACAAACTTTATCAGTCAATGCATTTGGGCAGGATACGGAGGAGCCGATGGCTACTCATTATCCAGACCAGAAGATATTACAGCCCTCCGAAACAGGGTAGCAAATATGTACCGTCAAACTCCTGTATGGTATGGACTTGCCTTTCGCTCCTTAGAAGAATTTGCCGCCCCTCCTTTCATCTATGCAGAACAGCTTTGGAATTATGCGATCAATAATAACAGCAGCGGTCCCAGAGCGGTTGGATTTAATGACGGCAGGCATTGGACGGATTTAGATGTGGATGTGGAACAAGGCGATGTCATCCAATTTTTTCGTGAAGATACTCAAACCTATGACACTTCTGTCCTCATAGTCTCAGATACAAGACAAAATATAGTAGATTTTATGGGAAACATCTTTGTGGCTCAGCATTCACCGGACTTCAGCTATAGGCCTTTGATAAATGCCTTTCGAACCAGCTGCGAGATAGAAACATGCAAGCTCCGAGTATTAAGATTTGTTCCCGCATTTTTTTAACCGAGCTTTCTTCGGCATTTTACCCCGGTATCAGAAGAAAAACTGCTTAAAGACTATCCTGCACTCCTATAAAAGGTTTCAATCAATGAACAATATTTATCTACCAAGCATACAATCCAGCCTTCCAGACAACTTGGAGGAATTGGGACTAACGGGAACATATGCCGAAGAATTATATTTTTTTCTCTACTGCTTAATTCAAAATCACTCTCCGCATTTCTTAAAGCAGAATAAGGGTGTCTGAAACCATGCAGCCTATGCTCCCCATCTTTATCATGCCAATCATACAAAAAATAATCATGCAATAAGGCTCCTCGTATTAATTCCTCTTTACTGCACATAATACCTAACAGCTCTGCCGTTCGGATACTATAATAAGCCACTCGCACACTGTGTTCAAAAACTGAAGTATTGCCGTGTTGAATATAATCTTTCAGTTTTAAATACCGTTCATGATTCTCCACTTGCTCTAAACAGGCTTCAAAAATTATTCTATTCTTCAAATGTTTTGCTTTATTTTTCATTTCAAACCTTCTTCTCCTTATTAAAATAGTACTTCTTAATAAAAAACTATGCAATAAAAATCTGTTAATTTTCTTCCATATGTGTTATGATAATTAATGTTTTTGTGCTTATTTTTAGGTGTAGCACAATTTTTTGCATTTAAAATAATTTTTAATCTTACAATATATAGAAAGGATGCTATTTCATGGCAATCAAACAATTAACTGAAGAAATTGAAAAACGCCGTATCTTTGGTATTATTTCACATCCGGATGCCGGTAAAACTACATTGACAGAAAAACTCCTTCTGCATGGCGGGGCAATTCGTGAAGCCGGAGCTGTAAAAGGCCGGCACAACGCCAAATTTTCTACCTCGGACTGGATGGAAATTGAAAAGCAGCGTGGAATCTCCGTTACCTCATCTGTTATGCAATTTGAATACAAAGACAAAGTAATCTCCATTATGGATACACCGGGACATAACGATTTTGGTGAGGACACCTATCGGATTTTAACTTCTGTGGACAGTGCCGTTATGGTTATTGATGGTGCGAAAGGTATAGAAACTCAAACAAAAAAGCTCTTTAAAGTTTGTAGTATGCGAGGCATCCCTATTTTTACTTTTATCAACAAAATGGATCGTGAAGCTATGGATCCTCTTGAATCTATGGAAGAATTGGAAGAAGTTCTTGGCATGCCATCTGTAGCTGTCACTTGGCCTATTGGCTGCGGTCTAAATTTTCAAGGCATTTACGATCGTTTAGAAAATATTGTTTATCTATACAAATTGGGAAAAACCATTGAATTAGGAGATACCGGGGTATTTGGACCCGAATTGGAAGAGTATTTAACTCAAAATAATCTAAATAATCTTCGTTCAGAAATAGAATTAATTGAAGGTGCCGGCAATGATTTTGATTTGACTGAAATAAAAAACGGAAAATTATCTCCTGTCTTCTTTGGGTCTGCTTTAGCCGATTTTGGCGTTACTCCCTTTTTAAATCACTTTTTAACCATGTCTCCCCCTCCCGGCTCAAGGAAAACCGTAGATGGAGTTGTGAATCCTACAGAAGAGGATTTCAGTGGTTTTATTTTTAAAATTCAAGCAAATATGAACCCTGCACATCGGGACCGAATCGCATTTCTCCGTATATGCTCCGGTACGTTTCAGCGAGGTATGACCGTTACTCTGTCTCGAACAGGAAAATCCATTAAACTCAGCCAGTCAACCCAATTAATGGCTAATGAAAGGGAAACCATTGATACAGCATACGCAGGGGATGTTATTGGTATATATGATACAGGAACCTATCAGATTGGAGATACGCTGACAACAAAAAAAGAGCCTTTATTTTTTGAACCCCTTCCCACTTTCCCTCCGGAATTGTTTGCCAGAGTTACACCAACCAATTCTCTGAAAGCAAAACACTTTCAGAAAGGCGTACAGCAGCTTGCACAGGAAGGTGCGATCCAAGTTTATCACAACCAATATAATGAGGTTATTATTGGTGCCGTAGGTGTATTGCAATTTGAAGTATTTCAATACCGTCTCAAGAACGAATACAATTCCGATATTTTGATGGACAATCTGGATTTTAATGTGGTTCGCTGGTTAAATACAAATGACATCAATTATGTAAAAAAGTGTTTGGATTCAAGATGTATGCTTGTTTTTGATCATTTTGAAAGACCACTCATATTATTTGCAAACCAATTTACTTTAAATTATTTTGTGGAACGTTATAAAGATATAGAATTAGTGGAAGCTTTAAAAGTAAATAGTACCTTAAAGTAAATTTATAAAAGCCGCATAAAAAATGCGGCTTTTACTATAATTGTCTGAAAATATAAACTTTTAAACAATCTTTATCTCTCGGATATTATGTAAACTTTTTCCTTCTATTTCGTTTATTTTCCACACCTTTATATTGAGGCAATTTTAGCTCTTAGACCACTTTTCCACATATTTTCGCAAGATTGTATACAATTTTATCCCACTATGCTTGTGGACAAGTAAAAACTCTGTATCCGAGTATTTGCAAATCTCTATCAATGTTTAATATTTGTCAATAGAAAGTTATCCACAGGTTTACAGCTTTATTTTATTTTGATCTTTTACACCTTTTTCCAACATTTTTTCCATCCTGTATTCGATTGCCAACTTTCAGATTTTACTCTTTACAAAGGGGCTCAGCAATATCATTTGAGTATCTTAAAGTCACATCTTTATGAATCTTTTTGCCTCGTAAAACACCAATTATTACTCTGTTCATGAATATTTTACTTCTTAAAATAAGAATAAATTGTAATACTCACATAAAAATAGTATAATTGAACAAATGACAGAAAATAATGATAATTCCACAATTGTAAATTGAAATATCGAGGTGCGCAGAAATGAAAATGTCATTAGAAAATATTAAAGTTGGTATGTGTGTCGGTCAAGATTTGTATACAGAAAGCGGACAACTCATTACTCCAATAAATACAATTGTTACGCCTGAATTACTTGCAAGATTAAAAAAGTTTAGAATCAG
>DKLE01000110.1 GCA_002455605.1 Firmicutes bacterium UBA6648 | reverse complement strand
TGACCGAAATCCTTGGGAACAATAACATAAATATTTCTGCAATAAGTATTGCTGAGGCCGCGGAGTTCGGAATTGCCAGGATGATAGTGGATGATTATGAAAAGGCAGTACAGGTACTTAAAGAAAATTCCTTTTCCGTCAATTCAGTGGAAGTATTGTGTGTAGAAACTCCGGATACGGCGGGAGCGCTGTGTGAAGTGCTGAAAAAGCTTTCTTCGGCAGGCATTAATGTATCTTATATGTATGGCTACTCCAATCATGGTGTGGCTCCCATGATTATGAGGGTTAGTGACCCGCATAGAGCACTGAATATTTTAAATGTATAAAGATATTATGTTAATAAAAGGCTTGCTTTTGCAGGCCTTTTATGTTATCCTTAAAGAAGTTGTTAATTTTAGACTTATTTTTTAGAAGAGTGGGCATTGTCCACTCTTCTACTTTTGTAGTGATACAAAAAATAATATACAGAAAGAATGTGAAGGGAACGAGATGGCTAAGGTAAAAATAAAAGACTTAGTTGAAGAAATTTTAAATCCGTTTTTAAGTGAAAATGGTCTGGAGCTTTATAATGTTGAATTTGTGAAAGAAGGCAAAGAATGGTTTCTAAGAGTTTATATTGATAAGGCAGAAGGAGCAGAGGAAGAATATATCAGTACAGACGACTGCGAATTGGTAAGCCGGTTTTTAAGCGAAAGACTGGATGAATCGGATCCCATTGAGCAAAATTATTATCTTGAGATTTCATCTCCCGGCATGGACAGAGTCTTGCTGAAAGAAAAAGATTATGTAAGGTATGCGGGAAAGCAGGTAGAAGTTAATTTATATCAGTCAATTGACGGAAAAAAAATGCTAACGGGAGAGCTTGTGGGAGTTGTCGAAGGAAATCTTGTCATTATGGATGAAAAAGCAAACCGTTTAGAAATACCTATGAGTAAAGTAGCGAAGACAAAATTGGCAGTGATTTTTTAGAAGGAGGTTTTGCAGAAAAATGAACAGGGAATTTATAAAAGCGATTGAGCAGCTTGAAAAAGAAAAAGAAATCTCTAAAGATGTTCTTATTGAAGCTATTGAATCTGCTTTGGTATCAGCATATAAAAAGAACTATGGCACTTCTCAGAATGTAAGAGTAAACATTGACAGGGAAACAGGCGATATAGATGTTTTTATGAAAAAGGATGTGGTAGAAGAAGTCTGGGAAGATTTAATAGAAATTTCGTTGGAGGATGCTCTTGAAATCGATCCAAGATACAAAATCGGAGATGCGATAGAGTACCAAGTTACGCCGAAGGATTTTGGAAGAATAGCAGCGCAGACGGCAAAACAAGTGGTTGTTCAAAGAATTCGAGAAGCTGAACGGGGAATGATCTTTGATGACTACATTAATAGGCAAGGTGAAATCATCACGGGACAAATTCATAGAATAAGTAACGATACGATTTTTGTCAATATAGGAAAGACGGAAGGAATACTGGCAGCTACGGAACAGGTACCCGGCGAAACCTATGAAATTAACGGGAGAATTAAAGTCTACATCATGGATGTGAAAAAGACTACCAAGGGACCTCAAGTATATCTTTCCAGATCCCATCCCGGTCTGGTTAAAAGATTGTTCGAATTGGAAGTGCCTGAAATACAGGATGAGGTTGTTGAAATAAAGAGTATATCTCGAGAAGCGGGCTCCAGAACAAAAATGGCGGTTTATGCTTTGGATGAAAATGTTGATCCGGTGGGAGCCTGTGTAGGTCCGAGAGGAAGCAGAGTACAGGTAATCGTAGACGAATTGTTCGGAGAAAAAATTGATATTATCAATTGGAGCGACGATCCGGAAAGACTAATCAGCAGCGCTTTAAGTCCGGCGAAGGTGGAAAAGGTCATTGTGGATGAAGAAGGTAAATCAGCGATAGCGATTGTTCCTGATTATCAGTTGTCTCTGGCAATAGGTAAGGAAGGACAGAACGTTAGACTGGCGGCAAAGCTTTGCGGCTGGAAGATTGATATTAAGAGCCATTCTCAGTATTTCTCAGATAATGTTGAAATTATTGAATATGATGAGTCTGAAATAATTCAGGACGATTATGAGGAAGAAGAGTAAAGATTGGGGTGAATACCTTGAAAACAAAGAAAATACCAATGAGACGCTGTGTGGGATGCATGGAGTCTAAACCAAAAAGTCAACTGATTCGAATAGCCGGATTTGAAGGAGAAGTCTCCATTGATCCCACGGGAAAGGCCAAAGGCAGAGGCGTATACTTGTGTCCGGATACTCAATGTTTTGAAAAAGCACAAAAAAGGAAAGCTATAGGCAGAAATCTGGAGATGGAATGCACAGCAGAACAACTGGGTAAGTTGTTTGAGGAATTAAAGCAATATGAAAAAAAAGATTGATAGTTATTTGGGTTTTGCTAAACGCTCAAGAAATCTGATCATGGGCTATAATACATGCCTGTTAGCTATGAGCAAGAAAAAGTTAAAGCTGTTAATTTTGGCAAATGATGTTTCAGAAAATACCATGAAAAAGCTTGTCAATGCAGCAAATGAATGGAAAGTAGTATATCGTATATATAGTACCTGTGACCAATTGTCCCAGGCATGTGGAACTACAGGAAGGGGAGTTTTCGGCATAACTGATCAAAATTTTGCAAACGTAATTTTAAAGGAGATTGATGAAAATCAGTCGATATAGAAGGAGGTGTTCGAATGACAATTAAGATCCATGAACTAGCAAAAGAATTGAACATGAACAGTAAGGAATTACTGGAAAGAATCAATGCAATGGGGATTGAAGCAAAAAGTCATATGAGCGGACTATCTGATATTGATGCAATTTCAGTGAGAAATACAATAAATAGGAGTAGAGCAAGCGCAGAAACAAAAATTGTGAAAGCGGCTCCTAAAAAAATAGAGAAAGAAGAATTGGAAGAAGAGCCTAGAGTGATAGTAAAAGCAGCAACAAAGCTTACAGTAAGTCCGGCATCTAAGACCGCAAAGGCGCAACCGGCAAAGAACCAGGAAAAAAATGCACCGGTCCAAAAACCCCCTGTAGGAAAGCCAGTACCAAAGGATTCGGAGGCGGCAAGAATAAAACCCCCTGCGGGAAAGCCGGTAGTTCCTGCGGAATTTGAGAATAAAGAGGAAAAACAGCAGAGCAGACCGATGAAAAATGCAGAAGTAAAGTCTAATCAGGTTAAGCAAGAGGAGCATCAGCAAACGATTAAAACAGAACCTGTGCAGGAAGGTCCTCAGAGGCTGAAAATTATCAAGAAATTTGATCCGGAGGCTGATAGAATAGAGAAAGAAAAAGCCGAAGAAAAAAGAAAGGCTGAAGCCCAAAGAAAAGAACAGACTAGGTTCGAAGGCAATAGACAGAACGGACAGAGAAATGATTATCAGAGAAGAGATAATAGGAATGACGGGCAGAGAGCGGATAACAGAAATGACAGTCATGGACAAAGGCGAGACAATAGAAACGATAACAGGACCGACAACAGAAATGATAACAGAGGCAATTACAGAAATGACAGCGGAAGAGGAAACTATCAAAGAAATAATGATGGAAGACCAGCAGGTGACAGACCGGCAAGACCAGCAGGTGACAGACCGGCAAGACCAGCAGGTGACAGACCAGCAAGACCGGCAGGCGACAGGCCATATTATAACAAAGATAAAGATGGTGACTCAAGGGATAACAGAGGCGGAGATAAGAGAAATTTCCAGAGAAATGACAGACCTCATGACAAAAACAAGGATAAAGATATTCCGGCACCTATCGTCACAAAACCTACAATAAAGAGGGACGATAAGGAAAAGGATAAGGAAAGAGACAAGTTCGCTAAGCTGGAAAAAGGTGGAAAATCCAAACCGAATAATACAAAGACCAGATCTCTTGAAAAAGCACCTAAGCCAAAAAGGCATCAACAGAAACCAAAGGTAGTAGAGGAGCCAGAAGTAAGTATGGAAGAACTTCCAGTAGGAACAAAGATTATAAATGTACCGATTACAGTAGCAGGATTCTGTGAACAACTTGAAATATCAACTTCAACAGTTATCATGAAGCTTATGAAGTTGGGGATTATGGCCAATATCAATCAAAATATCGATGAAGATACAGTGGTAATATTGGCTGATGAGCTTGGCGTTAATATTGTAATTGGAAAAGTCGAAGAAGAAGCGGTAGAAGAAGGCTTGGAGACGTTTGAAGACATGCCTGAAGATCTGAAATCAAGACCGCCGATTATTACTGTTATGGGTCATGTTGACCACGGTAAAACATCACTTCTTGACGCAATCAGAAAAACCAATGTTACTGCTTCTGAATCTGGAGGTATTACCCAGCATATCGGAGCTTCAGAAGTTATGATTAACGGTCAGAAAATAGTATTTTTAGATACACCGGGACATGAAGCCTTTACTGCAATGAGAGCCAGAGGAGCTCACGTTACGGATATAGCTATTTTAGTAGTAGCCGCTGATGACAGCGTTAAACCGCAGACAATCGAATCAATCAGTCATGCAAAAGCAGCAGGTGTGCCGATTATCGTGGCAATAAACAAAGTGGATAAACCAGATGCTAATCCGGACCGGGTAATGCAGGATTTAACAGAATATGGACTACTCGTTGAAGCTTGGGGCGGAGATACTATCGCAGTTCCTGTTTCTGCAAAAACAGGTGAAGGAGTTGTGAACTTACTTGAAATGGTATTGCTGCAGGCAGAAGTAATGGAGCTGAAAGCAAATCCGAATCGATTAGCAATGGGAACTGTTATAGAAGCAAGGCTAGACAAATCCAAAGGTCCGGTAGCAACTTTGCTTGTTACAAACGGAACTCTTCAGTCTGGTATGAGTGTAGTGGCAGGTACTAGCAGCGGAAGAATCCGTCTGATGACCAATTACAAGGGAGATACTATCAGAAAGGCAGGCCCGGCTACAGCTGTGGAAATCTTAGGTTTAACGGATGTTCCCGAGGCAGGCGATGTATTCAATGCCGTAAAAGAAGATAAGGTTGCCAGAGAAATTGCAGAATCAAGAAAAGTTAAATTAAGAGAAGAAGTATTGGCAAGAAATGCAAGCACAACCCTTGAACAATTATTCTCTCAAATTAAAGAAGGCGAAACAAAAGAACTGAACTTGATTATTAAAGGTGATGTTCAAGGTTCTGTGGGAGCATTGGAAGCTTCTCTTGAAAAGCTTAAAAATGAAAATGTGAGAGTTCGAATTATTCATTCCGGAGTAGGTACGATAACAGAATCCGACGTTATGCTGGCAGGTACTTCCGGAGCGGTAATTATTGGGTTTAATGTCAGACCAAGTACTGCTGTTGCCACTATGGCGGACAGAGAAGGCGTTGAAATCAGAAACTATAGAGTAATCTACAATGTTATAGATGATGTGGAAGCTGCTATGAAGGGTATGCTTGACCCTGAATTTAAGGAACAGCTTTTGGGCAAAGTAGAAGTGAGAACCACATTTAAAGTACCTGGTGCCGGAACCATTGCCGGAGCATATGTACTGGAAGGTAAAGTCGTTAGAAATGCAGATATTCGATTGGTTCGAGACGGCATTGTTTATCATGAAGGTAAAATTTCATCTCTAAAGAGATTTAAAGATGATGCAAAAGAAGTTCAGCATGGCTTTGAGTGCGGTATCGGGTTTGAAAACTATAACGACCTGAAGGAAGGCGATATTATTGAATGTTTCCAGATGGTAGAGGTAGAAAGAAAATAGGAAGGTAATTGAAAGATGGGCAAAGGGTATAGACAAGGCCGTCTCGGTGAAGAAATAAAGAAAATAATCGGAGAATTGCTTCTTAGAGAAATTAAAGACCCAAGATTATCAGGATTGGTTAGCATATCTGCTGTTGAGGTTACCTCAGACGGCAGCTATGCTACCGTATATGTTACAGTACTTGGAAGTAGCAGTGATGAAGAAAAAGCACAGAAGGAAAAAGAAGATGTCATTGCTGCCTTCAAAAGTGCTAAAGGCTTGATAAAGAGGGAAATCGGCAGAAGTGTAAAATTAAGGCATGTACCGGACTTAATTTTTAAAATGGACACATCTTTAGAATATGGCCGACATATTTCAAAGATTATCAGTAGTTTAGGTATAGAAAATTATAGAGAAGAAGAACCGGATGAAGAAGATGAATAAGAAGAATAACACATTAAAAGAAATAGCACAGATTTTAATGGCTTCAAAGAGTGTGTTGCTGTTCACTCATATCAATATGGACGGCGACACTCTGGGCTCTTCTGTAGCGCTTTGTATAGCGCTGCGAAAGCTTGGAAAACAGGCGCATATCCTTATTGAAGATGATATTGCCGCCTTTTTGCAGTTTTTGGACCGAGATTATTGTACCTATGATACCCATATCATTGAAAATCCTGATATATGCTTATGTATTGACTGTGGTGATGTGGAGCGTTTTACGAAAAGAAAAGAGAAATTTTTTCAAGGAAAACAAAAAGGATGCATCGATCATCACGTTACTACAGAGCCTTTTGCTGATTTCAACTATATCGATCCGAAGGCGGCGGCTACAGGTGAGATTGTTTTCGACTTGATAAAAGAGCTTCAGGTAGATATGGACAAGGAAATCGGAAATGCTATTTTCGCAGCGATTACAACGGATACCGGTAATTTTCAGTATTCCAATACAACTAAAAAAACCCATTTGATAGCGGCAGAGTTATGTGATTATGGGGTGGACTACAATGAAATAAGTGTAGAGCTATATCAAAATAACAGATTAGAAAAGCTTTTACTGCAAACAAAAGTACTGCAGGGATTGACGGTTTTTGCGGATGGAATGGCTGCTATCTGCGGAGTCACTCAGGAAATGTTTCAGGATACCCAAGGAAAGATGGAAGAAACCGAGGGAATGATTGAAATTCTCAGAAATATTTCAGGTATTGAAGTGGCTGTATTCGTAAAAGAGATTGAAGAAAATAAATGCAAGGTCAGCATGCGTTCAAAAAAATTTGTTAACGTAGCAGAATTGAGTAAAACCTTGAATGGCGGTGGACATGCCCGTGCAGCCGGATGTACCGTTTATCAGAGCTATGAAGAGACGAAAAAGACAATGATTCATTTAGTGGAAGAATATCTGAAAGGTTAGCCAATGATTAAACAAGGAATTATTAATATTAACAAACCGAAGGGATATACCTCTCATGACTGCGTAAATGTGATAAGAAGCTTGACAGGCATAAAACGCATTGGACACACAGGGACACTGGATCCCATGGCAGAAGGTGTTTTGCCTATTTGTATAGGAAGTGCTGCAAGAATAACCGAGTATCTGGATCTGGATTTGAAAAAATATAAATGTGAAATTTTATTAGGTATTGAAACAGATACCCTGGACATATGGGGAGAAATTGTTTCGGATAATATTTCAATTGCGGAACGGCTGATCAACGATGGAATTATATCGGAGAACACGGTACAGTCTGCTCTAAAAAATTTTACAGGCTTGATTGACCAGATTCCTCCCAATTATTCGGCACTTAAGATAAATGGACGTAAACTCTATGAATATGCTAGAGCTGGAGAAATAGTTGAAATTTCGTCCAGACAGGTGTATATTAAAAATATAGAATTGTTAGAACTTTCTTTAAATGACAGAAAATTCACTTTTGAAGTGATTTGCTCCAAGGGGACCTATATTCGCTCTATTTGCAGGGATATAGGGACGATCTTGAGATGTGGAGCAGCTATGAGTGCTCTGACAAGAACAGCCAGCGGTGCATTCTCTATAGAAGATTCAGTGAATTTAGAAGAACTAAAGGCTTTAAAACAAGGGGAAGACAAAAGGAATCCCCATACGGGAAGAATTATAGAATATGCCAGAGCTTTACCGCAGGAGATAAACAATTACGTCGTAGATGCTGATTTTCCTCTGGTTCATTTCGGAAGGATAATTTTAAATGATAACAGAGTAAAGTGGTTCTGTGACGGCGGATTTATAAATGAGGATCAGGTAACTGTAGAGAGACTGCCCAAATTTAAAAATGAAAAACCTCATATTAAAGTAAGAGATGAATTGAAGCATGCATATAATGCTTATACAATGAAAGACGGGCAGCAAATATTTCTTGGGGTGGCCTTTTTTAATGAAGAATTGAAAAAGTATAAAGCAGACAAAGTTTTTAGCAGAGGGTAGAAAATGATAATTTTTAATAACTTGGACGAGATTAAGAATATAGAAAACACTGTTGTAGCTTTAGGAAATTTTGACGGAGTTCATAAGGGACATCAGGCACTTATTGCAAGGACTGTAAAAACCGCTGAAGCGGCAAATTTGAAAAGCGCGGTATTTACCTTTTCCAATCATCCTAAAAATGTTAACTCCGGTCAGCTAACGGTTAAGAACATTTTGTATTTCGATGAAAAAGCAAGGATAATTGAGCATCTTGGTGTAGACTATTTATTTAATATTCCTTTTGATGAGTATATACGTTCCATGAGGCCTATTGATTTTATAGATAAAATACTCATGGGAACATTTAAGATGAAGCAAGCGTATTGCGGTTTTAATTATAAATTTGGATACAAGGCAGAGGGTACGCCGGAAGTATTAATGCATGAAGGGATTGAAAAAGGTTTTGGAATTCATGTATTAGAACCGTTTGAAATTGACGGAAATTTAGTAAGCAGTACATTTATTAGAAATCTTATAGCTGAGGGAAAAGTTGACCAGTGTATGAAATATATGGGTAGAAATTATGCTATAGGAGGAGAGGTTGTCGTAGGAAACAAAATAGGCAGAACGATTGGTTTTCCCACATCAAACCTTATTATTGATGAGAATATGGTGACTCCGCCCAATGGCGTATATGTTACCTATTGTACTTATAACGGTGTGCGGTACCCCAGCGTTACTAATGTAGGTGTAAAGCCAACAATCGGTGATTATAAAAAGAATGTAGAAACGCATATTTTTAATTTTAATAAGGAGCTTTATGGTAAAAAAATAAGAGTTGAATTTCTAGAAAAAACAAGAGATGAAAAAAAGTTTGAAAGTGTTGAAGAATTATCCAAGCAAATTACAAGCGATTGTATTATGGCAAAAGATTATCATAGAAGAACTAAATAGCGGTGGAGATTTATGATAAAAAGTGGGATAAAAAATACAATAGCTTTTTGGATTTCAGTGATGTTAATTATCGCTATTTTTTCATGTTTTGAATCTTACTCGGCAGGAAATACCAGGCAGGAAGAAAAGGTTGTGAGGGTCGGATATTTTCAGGATTATGCAACTATACTTGAACCGGCTAATGAAGGCAGCATGGGTTATGGCTATGACTATTTACAAGAAATTGCAAAATATACAGGTTGGAATTATCAATTTATAAAATGTTCCTGGGATGAAGGGATAACTCTTTTAAGAGAAGGTAAAATAGATATTTTCGGGCCGATGCAAAAGACGGAAGAAAGAGAAATTTTCTTTGATTTTCCCAATGTTCAGATGGGTATGGAGTATGGCGTGCTTTTTGCTGATAAAAACAGCGGAATACTTTATGAAGATTTAGACTATTTCAACGGAATGAGGGTCGGTACTGAAAAGGAAAACTACTATACCGGAGTAATGGAGGAATACTGCAAAGAGAAAGGTATTCGAGTTACTTATGTATATACGGATGCGGTAGATATAGGAAAAGAATTAAAAGCCGGGCTGTATGATACCTATATTACAGGAGATTTACAGGCTATACCGGATACTACGGTAGTAGCTCGTTTGTCCTTTGAACCGTATTATTATGCCACGACCAAAGGAAATAGGGAGATTGTTGAAGGCATAAACAATGCATTAAAAAATATTTTTAGAAATGATAAATATTTTGAACAAAAGCTCTATGAAAAATATTTTAGCAATAGAGATATCAGTAAACCAGGTATAACTAAATCAGAGGCTGAACTAATAAAAAAATATAAAAAACTAACTGTAGGCTGTGATTCTAACAGCAGACCGCTGCAATATTTTGATGAAACAACAGGGCAGACCAGCGGTATAAGCATGGATATTCTCAAAGAAGTGGCTAATCTCTGCGGATTGGAATTTGAATTTATTCCTATGGATGGAAAGTCAGCAAGACAGCTGGAAAAGGCTGATCTATGGGTTGGAAGCTTTAACCATAACGGGTTGAAGAACTTAGAATATACAGATACATATTTAAATGTGCCGATGCTGTTGGTATCGGATAAGCTAGTGAACTTATCCGATAAGTTAACGATTGCTATGTATTCCTATGATGGAAAAAACGGTGCTCAGCTTCTAAAGGAGTATCCTCAATTCTCAGTGGATAAATATGCAACAGCAGATGAAGCTTTTCAGTCTTTTAAAATGAAAAAAGCGGATGCAATGTTTGTGCCCGCATATACCTATGATGAATTAGAACAAGTAAATAACCAGGAACTTTATTGTGTTTATGCTACCGATATAAAATGCAGGATGAATATTGGAATATCAGAGCGATTTCCCAAGGAGATGATAAACATATTGAATAAAGGCATTGCAAGCTTAGATAATGATGTGATTAATACGATTATCTATAAAAATACTTCAGCCGGTGCCTATAATGGGTCAATTTCAATGCTGGTTAAAGATAATGCATGGTTGGTTCTTGGATTGGTTACTGTTTTTTTTGTCCTGCTGCTCATAGTCATCGAAGCAAGCAATAAAAGGCTGAAATCTGTTTTATATATTGACAGCAGTACGGGTAAATCTTCTTTAGCAAAATTCAGAATGGATGCTCGGGCGCTGCTCAATAATGCTAAACCGGATGAATATATGCTGGTGAGCATTGATGTAAATAATTTTAAGTATATCAATGATATTTATGGATATGAAACAGGAAATCAAGTATTGAAGATTCTGGCAGAGCATATCGAGATGATCTTGCCTGGTGAAATCATATTGACTACAAGAAGGTCGGCGGATAATTTTGTTTTTATCAGTAAAACCTGCAATAAAGATAAGATTTTTGAATCCATGTCTGATGATCAGCATTTAAGAAGAGATGTGCAAGAAATATTAGGTCCTGATTATAATCTGACTTTGAGTATCGGGGTTTATGTGATTCATCAGCCGATGAAAAATATTTCTGTGATGCTGGATTATGCCAATATAGCTAAGAAAACCGTAAAGGGAAGAGTGGGCAATCCTATCGCGGAGTATACTCCTGAAATGGATCAGCATATGGAGCTTAAGAAGAAAATTACTGTAGGAATGGAAGCTGGTCTCCTGCATGGTGAATTTATTACCTGTATGCAGCCGAAATACTCATTGGCAGATGAAAAACTGATTGGAGCGGAAGTTTTGGTCAGATGGAAGCATCCGGAATTGGGCATGCTGTCGCCACTGCTTTTTATTCCTTTGTTTGAAGAAAACGGATTTATTGAAAAACTGGATATGTATATATTCGAGACCACCTGTAAAATGATTCAGAAATGGAATAAGGCAACTATTGATAAGATTCCTAGGATTTCTGTGAATATTTCAAGAGTAACGCTGGGCAGAAAAAATTTAGTTAAAGAGCTGAAAGAGATCACGGAGAAATACGAGATCCAGACGAATGATATGGAAATTGAAATAACAGAAGGTACTTTAGAGCGGAATGCAGATAGAATTATAAAAATTATCAATGATTTAAAATCGGTGGGTTTTTATGTTTCAATTGACGATTTTGGCAGCGGCTACTCTTCCTTAAGTATATTAAAGGATATGCCTGCAGATATTATTAAAATAGACAAAGAATTTTTGTCGGAGACTTTTGACAGCCAAAAGGGCAAAAAGATCATTAACAGCATCATAAAGATGTCCAAAGAATTAAAACTGGAAACTGTTGCAGAAGGAATTGAAACAAGGGAGCAGGCCGAGGCATTAAAGGCTATGAACTGTGATGTGGCACAAGGGTACTATTTTGCCAGACCGATGCATCCGGAAGAATTTGAAAGCATGATTCTTAGGAGTAACTAAAAAATCACTAGACAAGAATGTTATGGCATGTTATGATAAATTGTCAATGTATATATACCTTTGACTTAGTTTCTCGAGACTCCGACGGAAACTCAGCAAAGGTGGATAAAGAAAAGGAGAATTAAAAATGATTGATCAGACAAAGAAAGCAGAAATTATTAAAGAATATCAGTTGAAAGAAGGAGATACTGGTTCTCCGGAGGTTCAAATTGCGGTTCTTACTTACAGAATTAATGATTTAAATGAACATCTAAAGATCCACAAAAAAGACCACCATTCAAGAAGAGGTCTTTTAAAGATGGTTGGACAGAGAAGAAACCTTCTTAATTACCTAAAGAATAAGGATATTGAGAGATACAGAAATCTTATTGCACGTTTAGGATTAAGAAAGTAATGAAGAAATATAGGCGGGGCATAAAAGCTCCGCTTTTATTTATATAATGCATAATAAGATGCATATTGGTAAAAAATAGAGCAAGGATTAACAGGAGGTAGTTGTTAATATGGCGAGATTTGAAGATTACAGAACGTTTAGAACTGCAATAGGAGGAAGACTGCTGCAGGTAGAGATCGGAAAAGTGTGTGAACAAGCAAATGGACAGGCTATGCTTAGATATGGTGACACAGTTGTGAATGTGACCTGCTGTGCATCAAAAGAGCCGAGGCCGGACATTGACTTTTTTCCGCTTAGTGTTGATTATGAAGAAAGAATGTATGCGGCAGGTAAGATTCCGGGCGGTTTTATAAAAAGAGAAGGAAGACCGAGTGAAAAGGCTATCCTAAGCTCTAGACTTATAGACAGACCTATCAGACCTCTTTTTCCAAAAGGATATTATAACGATGTTGTTGTAGTTGCAACGGTTATGTGTGTAGATCCGGATTGTGCTCCAGAAATTGTGGGAATGATAGGATCCTCCATTGCACTTTCGATTTCAGATATTCCTTGGGAAGGCCCTACGGCATCCGTTCTAATTGGCATGATTGACGGGGAATTTGTTGTGAACCCAACCCTTGAGCAAAGAGAAAAGTCTCAGATGCATTTAGTAGTTTCTGGTACTAAAGAAGCTATTATGATGGTTGAAGCCGGTGCAAATGAAATTCCGGAAGAAACAATGCTGGATGCAATTATGTTTGCACATGAAGAGATCAAGAAAATCGTTGAATTTATTGAAGAAATTATTGAAGAAGTAGGCAAGCCAAAGCAAGAAGTGGAGCTTTATAAAGTCCCTGAAGCTATTGATCAAGAGGTTAGGGCTTTTGCGGTAGATAAAATGAGATCAGCTATCAGAACTGTAGATAAGCTGGAAAGACTGGACAAGATGGATGCCGTTGAAGTGGAGACAAAGGAACATTTTGCAGAGATTTATCCTGAAAACGGAAAAGAAATTGCGGCGGTTCTTTACAATATAACCAAGGAAAATGTCCGCTCCATGATTTTAGATGAAGGTATCCGTCCGGATAACAGAAAGACCACCGAAATAAGACCGATATGGTGTGAAACAGGTCTTTTATCAAGAACTCACGGAACAGGACTATTTAAGAGAGGTCAGACACAAGTGCTTTCTGTTTGTACTTTAGCACCGGCATCGGAAGCTCAGGTAATTGACGGAATCACAGAGGATACAGAGAAAAGATATATGCATCACTACAACTTCCCTGCTTTTTCAGTAGGAGAAGCAAGAACGGCAAGAAGTCCGGGAAGAAGGGAAATTGGACACGGTGCGTTGGCAGAAAGAGCTTTAATTCCGGTGCTTCCAAGTGTAGAAGAGTTTCCTTATGCAATTCGAGTAGTATCCGAGGTATTGTCATCAAATGGATCCACATCAATGGGTTCAACCTGCGGTTCATGCCTAGCTCTGATGGATGCAGGCGTTCCGATTAAGAGACCGGTTTCCGGTATTGCTATGGGCCTTATTGAACGGGTAGAAGAAGATGGAAGCAGTAAAATTGCAATTCTTTCTGACATTCAAGGCATGGAAGACTTCCTTGGGGATATGGACTTTAAAGTAACCGGTACAGAAGTTGGTGTAACAGCTATTCAAATGGATATCAAGGTACATGGACTTTCAAGGGATATTTTAAATGATGCATTGAAACAGGCCCGCGAAGGAAGAATGCATATCATGAAGGAAATGCTAGAGGAAATTCCGGCACCAAGAGCAGATTTATCCGCTTATGCACCAAGAGCAATTACGCTTAATATTGATCCGGATAAGACCAGAATCGTAATAGGACCTGGCGGAAAGACTATTAATAAGATCATTGATGAAACAGGTGTTAAAATTGATATTTCAGATGACACTCCTGGTTTAATCAGTATTTACAGCCCGAACATGGAAGGTGCGGAAGCTGCTAAAAAGCAGATTGAGTACCTGACCAAGGATGTAGAAGTCGGTGAAATATATGAAGGCGTTGTTACAAGAATCATGAATTTCGGGGCATTTATAGAAATATTACCGGGCAAGGAGGGTCTTCTTCACATATCTAAGATGGCTAAGGAAAGAGTAGAAAAGGTTGAAGATGTTATGAATATTGGCGATACTGTAACGGTAAAGGTTACAGAAATTGACAGTCAGAACCGAATTAATCTTTCAAGAAAAGAGCTTCTTTAATTAATAGCATATACGAGAATTGAAAGTAAGGCAGAGAATATTCTTATTCTCTGCCTCTTTTTGTTTGGATTTTTTTTAATTCACTCTCTCGAGAATCATGGTTCATAAATGGTCAAAAGTGTCGCAGTTTAGTTGAAACTACGCCTCATTTTCATTATATATTGAGCTAATAATAATTGTCAAATTGAAAAAAATTTGTCTAAAATAATATTTTGGATGAATTTTTGATATATTTATATAGGTAATTACTAGGAAATATCCAATGTTCCATGGTATTTTTTATGTAATTCGCCGTCATTTTTAACGTCACATTTTGAAAGGAGTATCATTAATGGCACGCAGAGGTGAAAATGTGTATAAGCGCAAGGATGGACGCTGGGAGGGGCGCATTCTGAAGCAGGATGGAAAGTATCAATACATCTATGCTAAAACTTATAAGGAAGTGAAAGAAAAAAAGAAAAAATATCAGGAAAATATAAAACATTTTAACAAGGAGAGGACAAATATCTCGAAGAATTCGGTTGAATTATTTGACTTATGGTTAAAAAACGGGATTGCAGAGAGAGTGAAACCTTCGACTTATGAAAATTATCATTCTTGTATGCAAAAATATGTCATCCCTTTTTTTAAAAAATCCGGAAATGACCGGATTACAGAAATTTCAGTTTCTCAGTTTGTAAAATCAATTAAGAATAATAGTTCTTTATCCGAATCCTATAAACGAAAAATTATTTCTATTTTTAAGATGGCCTTAGGAGAAATTTTGAGAAACTCAGGGGATTATTCTTTGATAGTAGGGAATATCAAGCTTCCTAAGAGTGAAAATGAAGTAATTCAGGTTTTTTCTGTCAGGGAACAGCGCATTGTGGAGAAAACAGCTCTTCATTGGCGGGATAAACG